>JAZSPM010000167.1:0-8169 GCA_045537455.1 Candidatus Ornithomonoglobus sp.
TTCGGATTGCTTATGGCTTTCTTTCCATATTGCCTTTGTGCGTTTTCTGTCGGTTGTCAATTTCTTGATGATACGGTGACAGTAGCATAGAGGTAATAGGAAAGGAGCTTTTTTTAGTGATGGATATAAATATATCATTGTACTGTATGGTCTGAAGGTTATTTTAAAGTAGCGTTTAAGCTTTTGATACAGGCTTTTTTTATCGGAAAAATCAATTTGTATTCCGGCAGTAGCAGTACCATATACGCCGTTACTTAAAATAAAGTTGCTTAAATAAAGTGTCATTTCGTCAATGGGCTTTTGCGAATTAAACCAAAAGTTAATAAGCTGATTTAATATAGTATTTAATTTATCAAGCTTGGTGGTAATAAGATATTCCTGTAATTTTGCACTATCCATTTGTTTGTTAAATGCATAAAAATCCACAATTAATTTTATTCCTGCACCGCCGTGTTCTAAGTGGCTTGCAAGATGAGTAAGCAAGCTCATATAGAGCATCTCAGAAGGCATCTCGAGCGTTAGATTGCTGATAGGAGAGGAAACCTCTATTATATTATTAAAAAAATCATAACGAGGATTGTCTTTTATGAACATATGGCGGTGAACCTCTATACGTGTTTTGTTTTTTAGGAACGATAAGTCTTTTTCTGCAATTTTGGTACAATTATAACCTAAATTACTCATTACGGATTTTATAACATCTTCGTCTGTGGCATCAATGAGTATGTCAATATCGCCGCATTGACGTAAATCTGGCGTAGGATACATATATTTAACAACACTGCCCTTGAGTGGGATATGACGTATTCCGGCATTTGCAAAGGCTTCGCACAGCTCTTGTAGCTCAAATTCCTGACGTGCTTCCCTGACAATCGCTTTTTCATAGCATTGACGGAATTTATGCAGGAGTTCGTGGGGAATATCTAAGCAGAGCTTTTGCAAAGAAGCATATACAAGATTTTCAACCTGATGCTCCTTTGATAATTTAAACATACGCTCAAAATCAAGAGAAGCAGTCGGATGGGCGGGTGTTTGATTTTTTGCCGCACATCCAATCAGATACAGTGTATATGATACGGTATAATTCATTACTGTTCTCCTTTTTCAGCATTTCTTGTACGACGCATTCCTGCTAAAATGACTTTTCGTGCCTTTAGAGCATCGTCCTTGCTTAAAGGCTCGGTGTCGGGAAGGGGATAAGGAATGTTGAGCTGTTCGTATTTTGGCTTACCCATATCGTGGTAAGGTAGTACGTCAAGTGCTTTTATATTTTTTAATGTTCCGATAAACTCGCCGAGCTTTATTAAATCATTTTTACTGTCAGTAAGATCCGGCACAACAACATGACGAATCCATATGGATACGCCTTTTTTATCAATATATTTTGCAAAATCAAGTATATTTTTGTTCGAACAACCTGTAATTTTGCGGTGTTTTTCATCGTCGATATGCTTTATATCAAGCATAACGAGATCGGTGTACTGCATAAGTGTATCAAATTTGTCATTATCCGCCGAAAACGTAATTCCTGATGTGTCAAGACAGGTATGAACATTTTCTTTTTTTGCAGCCTTGAAAAGCTCCGTAACAAAGTCAATTTGCAAAAGAGGCTCACCGCCTGTAACGGTGATGCCTCCCTTGGTAAAATTCTTACATTTGTTATATTCGGACATAAGCTCCTCAACGCTTTTTTCTGTACCTGTTTTAAGCTCCCATGTGTCAGGGTTGTGGCAGTACATACATCGCATCGGACAACCCTGCATAAATACTACAAATCGTATTCCGGGACCGTCAACGGTACCAAAGCTTTCGGTGGAGTGTATATATCCTTTTGTCATATTTTATCGTGGAATGTTCTTGCGATTACATCGTCCTGCTGTTCCTTTGTCAGCTTGATGAAGTTTACGGCATAGCCTGAAACTCTGATTGTAAGCTGAGGATACTTCTCAGGATGCTTCTGTGCGTCAAGAAGTGTTTCTCTTGTGAATACGTTTACATTAAGGTGATGTCCGCCTTGTGTAGCATATCCGTCCAATAGTTCTACTAAGTTATCTACTTGCTGATCTGTTACCATGATATTATCCTCCTATTTAATTGATTGTTTTGGAATTATTCAACTGTATCCTCACAGCAGCCCTTGTCAAGCTCAATTTCAAGGTCGCCCATGAATACTTCGTCCTTACCTAAAGCATTAGGGATGATTGAGAATGTGTTTGAAATACCATCCTGCGCATCCTTGAACGGAAGCTTAGCAACTGAAGCAAGTGAAGCTACAGCGCCGTGAGTATCTCTTCCGTGCATTGGGTTAGCACCCGGTGCCAGAGGAACTCCCATCTTACGTCCGTCAGGAGTGTTACCTGTCTTCTTACCGTATACAACGTTTGAAGTAATTGTAAGAATTGACATTGTAGGAATACTCTTGCGGTATGTGTGGTGCTTTCTTATCTTGTCCATGAATGACTTAACTATGCTGACTGCGATTGAGTCAACTCTGTCATCATTGTTACCGTATTTAGGGAAGTCGCCTTCAACCTCGTAGTCTACAACAACTCCGTCTTCATCTCTTATACACTTAACCTTTGCATACTTGATAGCACTAAGTGAGTCAGCAACAACTGAAAGACCTGCTATACCTGTAGCAAAATATCTCTTAACTTCTCTGTCGTGAAGAGCCATCTGAATACGCTCGTAGCAGTATTTATCGTGCATGTAGTGGATTACGTTCAGTGTATTTACATACAGCTTTGCAAGCCATTCCATCATGTCATCAAACTTCTGCATAACGTCATCGAAATCAAGATAATCGCCTTCAACCGGTCTGTACTTAGGGCCTACCTGTGTCTTTAGACGTTCATCCACACCGCCGTTGATAGCGTAAAGCAAACATTTTGCAAGGTTAGCTCTTGCACCGAAGAACTGCATTTCCTTACCAACTCTCATTGATGATACGCAACAAGCTATAGCGTAGTCGTCGCCGTGAGTAGCTCTCATAAGGTCATCGTTCTCGTACTGGATTGATGAGGTCTTGATTGACATCTTAGCGCAGTAGCGCTTAAAGTTCTCAGGAAGGTTAACTGACCATAGAACTGTCATGTTAGGTTCCGGAGCTGTACCGATGTTATCAAGAGTATTCAGATATCTGAATGATGTCTTTGTAACCAAGTGTCTGCCGTCAACACCAACACCGGCAACTGACTCTGTAACCCATGTTGGGTCGCCTGAGAACAGCTCGTTGTATTCAGGTGTTCTTGCAAACTTAACAAGACGAAGCTTCATAATGAAGTGGTCAACAAGCTCCTGAGCTTCTTTTTCTGTGATTACGCCGTTTTTAAGGTCTCTTTCGATATAAATATCAATAAATGTTGAAGTACGGCCAAGGCTCATTGCGGCACCGTTCTGCTCTTTAACAGCAGCAAGGTAACCAAGATATAGCCACTGAATAGCCTCCTGAGCGTTCTTTGCAGGCTGTGAAATATCAAAGCCGTAAATCTGACCAAGCTCTTTTAGCTCGCCAAGAGCTTTAATCTGTTCTGAAAGCTCTTCTCTTAGTCTTATGTTTTCTGATGTCATTCTTACAAGTGATGTATCAAGCTGGTGCTTTTTATCTTCGATAAGATAATCAACACCGTAAAGTGCAACTCTTCTGTAGTCGCCTATGATACGACCTCTTCCGTATGCATCAGGAAGACCTGTGATGATAGCAGACTTTCTTGCTGCCCTCATTTCAGGTGTATATGCATCAAATACGCCCTGGTTATGTGTTTTTCTGTATTTTGTAAAAATATCCACAACCTCCGGGTCAACATGATAACCGTAGTTTTCGCAAGCTGTCTGAGCCATTCTTATACCGCCAAAAGGCTGTAGTGAACGCTTAAACGGCTTGTCTGTCTGAAAGCCTACAATCTTTTCTTTGTCTTTATTAAGATAACCTGCACCGTGTGAGGTGAGTGTGGATACTATTTTTGTGTCCATATCAAGTACACCGCCGGCCTCGCGCTCCTGCTTTGAAAGCTCAGATACCTGTTCCCAAAGCTCGGTTGTTGCTGCTGTAGGACCTTCCAAGAATGATTCGTCTCCGTTGTAAGGCGTGTAGTTTCTTTGGATAAAGTCTCTTACGTTTACAGAGCCATTGCTCCATTTTCCGAGAGTAAAGCCCTCCCATTGTGTTTTTTGTGAGTTCTGCATCAGCATTACTTCCTTTCTGTTTAATATCTGTAAAAAATTCTGATTAGTTGTATCCAATCGAGAATTCTGCTGTGTGAGTGATTTGTAATCTGCTCCAATATTAATATACTATATAATGCGTTTTTTGTCAATAGATTTCGAGAAAATACACATCCGCAATAAATGGAGAAAAAAATCAAAAAAAAGGTAATTATTTTAGTGAGTTTGTCAATGAGTGCATTTGAGGTATGTAATAATTTTTACTGTGCTTGACAAATCATACATACTTTGATATAATATGAGTACAAATTTTATAAACATATAAATTTAGGAGGATAATCCAATGAAAAAACAAATTATAAGCGCTATTTTGAGTGCAGTATGCGTAATGGGTACAATGTCAGCCTTTGCTGAGGTTACACCGAGAGTTTTTGTGGACGGCTTTGAAATAACATTTGAAGATCAGAAGCCTATAATAAAAGATGACAGAACTCTTATTCCTGTAAGAGGTGTTATGGAAGCAACAGGAGCAAAGGTTACATGGTACGGCGAGGACAAGAGAGTACGAATTCAGGCTCACGATTTCTGGAGACTGGCAGAATTCACTATTGATTCAAAAATTATGAAGGCTGCAAAGTATAAAGAAGATATGCTGAATATGGATGTTCAGGATGTTGAATTAGACGTTCCTGCTCAGGTTATAAATGACAGAACTCTTATTCCGCTAAGAGCCGTAAATGATGCTTTTACATATGAAACAACATGGGATGATGAAACAAAAACTGCTTATGTAAAATCAAATAAGTATATTCCTACAGCAGAGGATGATGCTACAATTTATCTTACAACAGATGAAGCTGATGTAAAAGAAGGCGATACAGTTAATGTATATGTTAATATTAAAAATACCGAAGAAAAGGATAAGGACAGAGTAATAAACGGTGTAACAATCGGTTTAATATATGACAAAACCAAATTAAAGCTTGAAAGCGGAACTCTTTGCAATAATGAAACAGAGCTTTCGGGTATTGGTGCTGTAAACCCTGATTTTGGTGAGGACTGCCTGAAGACAGCCACTGTTACTGTTGATGAGAGTGCTTGTCTGAAGGGTGACGGAACATTCTATAAGCTTACATTTACAGCTCTTGCAGATGATTGCGGAACTGTTGCACTTTCAAACAGATACAATTCAAGACTTGGCTTTGATACAACAATCCTTATGTCGAAGGAAACAAAATCAGAGAATATGACTCCGAGAGACTATGTATATGATATAACTCCTCTTGAAATTAAATAATGAGACTTGATAAATTTTTATCCGACTGCGGTTTTGGTACACGAAAAGAAGTGAAAGTCTTTATTAAGAACGGTATCGTATTCGTTAACGGCATGCCTGAAAAAGATTCAGGAAGAAATGTTTCCGAAAAAGATGAAGTGACTGTTCGCGGAGAAAAAGCTGTTTATCGTGAATTTATTTACATAATGATGAATAAACCGCAAGGGTATATAAGTGCAACAGAGGACAGGCATTATCCGGTAGTTACTGATATTCTGAGCGATGAATACCGACGCTTTGGGCCGGCACCGGTCGGCAGGCTTGATATAGATACAGAAGGGCTTCTTATTTTAACGAATGACGGAAAGCTGAATCATGAATTAACATCACCTAAAAAGGATGTTTATAAAACATATTTTGCGATTCTTGATAAAGAAGCAGAAGAATCTGATAAAAAGGCGTTTGCTGACGGCATGGAATTTAAAGAGTTTACAGCCAAAGGTGCGGTGCTTGAAATATGCGACAATAAAAAGGAAGTATATATAAGTATTGCAGAAGGAAAATTTCATCAGGTGAAAAGAATGTGTGAAAGAGTCGGAAAGACTGTTACATATTTAAAACGCATTTCTATGGGATGCTTAAAGCTTGATGAATCACTTGCACCGGGGGAATATCGTGAGCTTACCGAAGAAGAGTTAAATATTCTTAAAGGATGACATTAAAATATCCAATCATATTTATATGTGATTGGATATTTTTTTGTACAAATTAAATTTTGAACCATAAACGTATAAATTTGAGCTTTTAGCATATTGAAATATATTTTTTGGTAGTGTATAATCATAAATATAATATTTATATAAAGGATGATGAACAGTATGAAGAAATTAAAGGTAATACTAATCGGTGCAGGTGGAAGAGGTCAGGCCTATACTGATGAAATGATAAGCGAAAAATTCAAAGATAACTTTGAAGTAGTAGCGGTTGCAGAACCTATAAAAGCAAGAAGGGAGTATGTAAGAGATTTGCATAATATTCCTGAGGAAATGTGCTTTGAATCGTGGGAACAGCTTACGGCATTGCCTAAGTGTGCAGATGTCGCTATCGTTGCAACAATGGATAGAATGCATTTTGAGCCAGCAATGGAGCTTATGAGAAAAAAGTACGATTTGCTTCTTGAAAAGCCAGCTGCGCCAACCCCGGAAGAATGTGTTAAGCTTGCAAAGTGCGCTGAGGAAATGGGAGTAAAGGTTCTTGTTTGTCATGTGCTGAGATATACACCTTTTTTTGGAACTTTGAAAAAATTAATAGATGACGGTGCAGTAGGAAGGGTTATGTCGATTCACCATTCTGAAAGCGTTGGAAACACACATCAAAGTCACAGTTTTGTAAGAGGTAATTGGGGTAATTCAGAAAAAAGCTCATGTATGATACTGCAAAAGTGCTGTCATGATATGGATATTTTACAATGGCTTATCGGTAAAAAGTGTAAGAATGTTCAGTCTTTTGGTTCACGTACATATTTTGTTGCCGAAAATGCTCCTGAGTGTGCTCCTGAGTATTGTATAGAGGGATGTCCGAAAGCAGATGAATGTTATTATAATGCAGTGAAGCTTTATCTTGAGGATGAAGAAAATCTTTGGTTCAGAGAGGCATCTACAGAACTCAAAAAGCCTACTAATGAACAGGTAGAGGAGGCTCTCAGAACAACCCAGTACGGAAAATGTGTATTCAAGTGCGATAACGATGTTGTAGACCATCAGGTAGTGAATCTTGAATTTGAGGACGGAACAGTAGTATCGTTTAATATGTGTGCATTCAATGCAGGCGGCAGATTTATTCGAGTAATGGGAACTGACGGAGAACTGTATGGCAGCATGGATGAATCAGAGATTGATTATTTTAATTTTAAAACAAGAAAGCATGAAATCATCAAGACTACAGAAAATGCAATAGGAAGTTCAATTACAGAAGGTCATGGTGGTGGAGATTCGGGTATTGTTAACGTTCTGTATAAATATATTACTGAAGGATATGAAGGCGACTTGTTAAGTGAAATTGAAATTTCGGCACATAATCATATGATAGCTTTTGCTGCTGAAAAATCAAGATTGGAAAACAAAATAATAAATATAGAAGAATTCGAGAAAGAATTAAACTTCTAAAATTAAGATATGCACCTCCATTCAGTGGTGCATATTTTATTTTAAAAAATATAAAATCATTAAAATCCAAAATAAAAATATGATTATAAAAGAACGATGATGGGAAGAATAAAAAGGAAATATAGTGCAAAATGCAAAGAAGGGACAATAAAAGGTTAGGGAGGTAGTAGATAAAGTAACCAAAACGAAAAAAGATTGTAAAAAAAGATTGACAAAAGGGGAAGTGTGTGGTATACTAAGTAAGCTTTCTCAGTGAGAGCGGCTGGATAAATTTCCGCATCTAACCACCAAAGCCCACAGGGCGGTATAGAAATACAGCGCCTGAGTGCCTTGGCGGCAATCTGCAAAAATTTCTCACAGCCTAAGAAAAAAGAAGTTAAAAAAAACTTCAAAAAAATTGCAAAAAGGTATTGACAAACGAGGAAGTTTGTGATATACTAAGTAAGCTGTTTCGAAAGGAACAGGAAAGATTGTACATTGAAAAACAAATAGTGCGAGATTCTTGTCAAAAGAAATCTATTAAATAGATATTCAAAAAAAGAGTTTTTTATGACAGAAATTCGG
>JAZSPM010000213.1:0-10493 GCA_045537455.1 Candidatus Ornithomonoglobus sp.
GCTTCCTGTATATTTCACGCTGTACTCATCAGTACCTCCGTCATCAGGAGTAAAATTCAATGCTTCACTAATATAATACACACCGGATTCGATATTTACTTCTATATTTTTATTTACTGTGTTTTTTACTGTACTAACTTCATTTTTTGCACGTTCTATTGTATTAAAAGGCTCTGTTTTTGAACCGTTATTTTCTTCATCATTACCATTTGTTGAAACATAGATGTTATAGCTATGCTCAACATTATTTGTATTTACAATCGGTGTCATTTCACTATCCCACATATACGCCTTAACATCTGTATCTGTAAATACATCATCAAAATTTATTTCAGCATTAATTATACCACTGCTGTCAGCTGTGATTTTTTTCATCTGAGCACTTATAAGGGTATGATTGCTCATCTTTGCGGCTATACAATATACATCCTCCCCGGAAGCAATATTTTCTGCCGAAAACTCAGCCGTTACGTTTGAATAAACATTATTTTCGATGCCCGAATATTTAATTTTAATACTGTCGGTTTCTGCCGCCAAAGCATTTATGCTTGTAACCGCATATAACAATAAAAATAATAACCAAAAAATTTTCTTTTTCATATATATTCCCCTTTTAATTATCGGCAGTGTACTACCGATTGATAGTACACTGCCATATTTAAATTATTCTTAAACTATCGGTTTTTCAATAGTTTTATATACAGGCTTCATGTTGGACATATCGCTCCATAGCATTACCTTTATATAATCAGGTGTATCAGAGTATGAAACATCTTCTATTGTTTTTTCAGTATCATAATTTGATTCTGTACTCTTAACACCGACTAATTTATTTTCTTTGTAAAGTGCAACAACTATATTGCCCTTTCTTCCGTTCACATAGCTAACATTAACATCAGCCGTTTTTGATTCTTCATCTAAAACAACATTTGCATTGTTTTCTACAGCTAATACATTCCAGCTGTTTGCATTTGTGAACTCACCGTCTGAAATTGATACAACATATGTATTTCCTACTGTTAAATCGTTTTCAGGATTTATTATAACAGACATGTTGTTTTCTCCAAATGTCATATCACATTCCACAACATTTGACTCACTGTCTGTAACAGTAATTTTATCAAGTATATCTGCATCCTGATAAGATGAGAACTTAACCTCAATATTACCGTTTGCTTCTACTCTGTCATTTACCCATGCTGTAGCGTTGTCATCTACCTTTACAAACTTAAGTGCTGAGAACGCAACTCTTCTTGCACTCGGAATATACTCATTTGCAACATCAAGATAAATCTTTACTGTTCCGTCCATACCCGGTGCAAATTCATATGTACCTAAATCTACCCAACCAACAGGCTGATTCATCATACTGTAAAAGCCCTTCTTTGTTGTGTCAAGAGAAGTAACTTCATAGCCTACAGCCTTTGAATAAGTTGAATTAACATGAATGTATGAATAAACTCTATACTTACCACCGGCAAGATCAGGCGATACCACAGCATATTCTCCGTTTGTTGCATTGGTATTCAGCGAATGCCAAACGCCCTTGCCGTTATATCCGCCATATGCCAAATCAAAAGAACCGCCATAGTATTTGAAATATTCAACATCACTTGGTGTTACAATTACCTCATCAGCTACAGTTGTTGTTACTGTCCATGATTTTGTTCCAAGAACTGAAGCTTCATTCAATGTAACTGTATAGCTCTTTGCAAGGCTTAAATCCTCATCAGGATTAATAGCTATACTCTTTTTGTCATCACTTAATGTATATACAGCTTCAACTGTATTGCCGTCATTGTCAACAAGAGTTACATTGTTTTCAATTCCGTCTGCCTGACTCATTACAAAATCAATTACAATATCTTCATCTGCAGCAACCCTTGTATTTTTTATACCTGCAAAATTCGCATCAGCAACCTTTACAAACTTAACTGCGTCTGCTCTGACTGTTCTATTTTCATTTTCCCCGTTGTAAAGCTTTACACTTCCGCTTGTACCCGGCTCGAATGTATATTGTCCGCCTATCTTATACCAGCCAACTTTAACACTATAAGAGTTATACTGTTCTGTATTAACTCCGTTTACTGAGGTAATATCTGCTTTTACAACCTTACTTAATGAAGCCGCATTATATGGAACATATGAATATATTTCATATACACCACCCGAAAGAGCAGGAGTAAATAAAGCATAATCTGATGTTAACTTAGGGCTTGACATCCAATGAGTTCCGTTATAACTTGAACCGCCTGTGTTTTTATACGTTCCTCCATTATAGCTGAAGCCCGCACCGGCATCATCAACAATTACAGTTTCTTCTTCAAATGCATTAATCGCAAACTCTTTTATTCCGATGATTGCTTCATCTGCGATTGTCAAAGTATATGTTTTCCCTGCTGTCAATGCTGTTGCAGGCTGTACTGTAACGCTTAATCCATCTTCTGCAAGGTTTTTTGTACATTCTATAGTGCTTCCGTCTGCTGCTGTAAGTGTAATTTCATCTGTTATTGTGCTATCCTGAGGCATTGCGAAGTTTACAGTTAATGCAGCACCCTCAGAAGCAGCTATCCAGTTGCTGTCAACAGCTACAAAATTCGCATCTGCTACCTTTACAAACTTAACTGCGTCTGCTCGTGCTGTTCTGTATGGTAGAGTATTATATAATTTTACGCTTCCGCTTGTACCCGGTACAAAAGTATATGTTCCGCCTATTTTATACCATCCAATGTCTACATTTCTTGAATTATATACAACCTTATCAGTACCTTCATAAGATGTAATGTCTGCTCCCACTGCTTCACTTAAGTTGACATCATTGTATGGAACGTGTGAATATATTTCATATACACCACCTGAAAGTTCTGGTGTAAATATAGCATATGCACTACCTTCAAGCGTTAAATTGTTTTTACCTATATTAGTTCCGCTTGTAGCAATAGTTCCGCCATTTGCTGTACAGTGCTTGCTGTCTGCGTTGTCAACCGTTACTGTTTCTGCTTCAAATACATTAATCGCAAATTCTTTTGTTCCAATGATTGCTTCATCTGCGATTGTCAAAGTATATGCTTTTTTTGCTGTTAATGCTGCTTCAGGCTGTACTGTAACGCTTAATCTATCTTCTGCAAGGGTTTTTGTACATTCTACAGTACTTCCGTCTGCTGCTGTAAGTGTAATTGCATCTGTTATTGTGCTCTCCTGAGCCATAGTGAAGTTTACAGTTAATGTAGCACCCTCAGAAGCAGCTATCCAGTTGCTGTCAAGATAAGCAAGGTTTGCTTCTGCAACCTTTGTAAATTTTACAGCTCCGGCTCTCGCTGTTCTTGCTTCTGTATCATCACCGTCAGTAATTTTAACATAACCTGAATTTCCCGGTTCAAAGGTATACTGACCGTCTAACTTGTAATAACCTGTATCAATTTCCTGTGCATTATAGCTTACAGTTGATACACCAGTTGCACATGATATTTCAACTATATTATTTTTACCTACATTACTGTTCCTTCCTATAGGTACATATACCTCAATTTCATATACACCGCCTGACAGCGTTGGTGCATATTTTGCCCAGTCGTTTTTCTTGTCATCAAGCTGATAATGATTGTTGCTGTAATGTTTTTCTGCCGTTGCCGATACTGAAAATGCACTGCTTGTAATTGTAACCTCTACTGTTTCTCCAACCTCAGCTCTTACAGCCACTCCCAAGCTCAAAAACATTGCAGCAGCCACTGTAAGGCTAACAATTTTGTTTAATAATTTTTTCATAAATCCTTTCTCCTTTTCTTTATTTTTTAGGGTTTATTGGGTTACTGAATCAAGGCGTCAACCACCCCTTTCTTTTATTTTCTTTTTATGTAAAAGCTTTAATAACAACCACCGCTTGCATTTAAGCTTTAAACAAACACATTATAATTTAATACAATCTTATACCGAACAGCTCAAATCTTGGATGACCGCCGTTCTTTAAAGGCTTGATTTTGATTTTACTTACCTTTTTGCCTATTTTGTGTCTATTCATTCTGTACTTATTGTCACTTACTTTTATAATCTCATCATCCACATACAGAATGTAATCCTTAACAAGAGTTGTCTGTGGAAATGCCGGTCTGTCCCGTTTTAATTCATCATTGAATACTAACTGTATTTCATCAACGAATTTTGGTTCAGTATATTCAAGCTCTATCCATTCATCCCCATTTGTTTTGCTTATCCATGAGTTTGAAATTCCGTACGGTCTTGTATATCCGTTCAGTATATTCTCGGGCACAAACATATTTTGTTCAGGCAAAACATTCTTGAAGCAGGCATTTGCAAAATGCTGAATTTTCATTCCTACTCCGTCAATGTAAATCCCCGCTGTCGGATCATTGTTTTCATTAAAGCACGGTGAGCCTGAAAGGTCATATCTTGAAATTCCTACTTCTATATTTTCATTACTAAGCATTTCAATGTATACCTTTTTATCAGGAAGATTTTTTGCATCAACAGGTAATGTGATATATCCTGAAAAACCTTTCGGAACTGAAATTTCCTTATTGTGAAGCAAAATTGTAGGCAAATAGCTTTCTGTAAGCTTACCGGTATATACGTTATATTTAAGCACCTCATCATTTTCGCTTGTGTTATTTATGTATAAATCTACGCTGTCTATTCTGTCAAGCTTTGACGGGAGTGCTATATAATATTTTACGTTAAGCTTTTTAAATCCGGTAAATGCAGTATTTTCATAAGGTGATGTTGATGAGGCAGTTATTTTGCAGTCAAGAAGCTCTTTATTGTATTGCTCCTGCCTGCCCATAATATACTGGTCATTCCTTACAAGCAAATCCTGAAGTTCATTTACATCAACCTCTCTTGGGTTTATTCCTTTCTTTGAGCAAATATAAGCCGCAACACCCGAAGCATGAGCCGCCGCCGCACCGGTTCCTATTACTCTTGTTGAACCATGTGCAATATGCGTTGTAGAAATAATTCTTCCGCCAAGGAACAGATTTTTAATATTCTTTGAATAAACACATCTGTACGGAATATTATATATACCTCTGTGAGTAACCCAGTTTGATGCCTTACCGTCATCATAAATTCCAAGCGGTGCATGGCAGTCTATTACCCAACCTCCGGTAGAGATAGCATCGGGGAATTCAGGCTTATCAAAAATATCATTCTGAGTAAGAATATAATCACCCTTAAATCTTCGGGATTCTCTTTTTCCAACAACAGGTGAAACAGTTTTAAGCATATAATTTTTTGTATCGCCGAATCTTTCGTCACCGCTGTTCTTAACATAATCCCAAAAGCCGTACACAATCTTACGAAGCTCAAGAGTTACGTCCTCGTTTTCGTGTACCGTATCACATTGACCGCCGTATTCCATCCACCAAAGCGTTCCAAGACCTTTGCTGTACAGAACTCTGTGCAAATCGACACGTCCAAAATTCTTTTTAAAATCCATTTTGCTTATATCATGAGCAAAGTCAGGGCGAACATATTTAACTTCTTTCCCCATGTCCTCACTTGACCAGAAAATAGTCCCCCCCTGAGTGAAACTATCTGCCTTATCAGGAGCAAGACTTTCATTAAATTCGTCTTTTCCCTCTCTGCCATACATAAATTCAGCACCCGCAGCACAACCAACAAAGCCATCGCCGCTGCAATCTATGAATATCGGAGCTGTGAATTTAAAAACATTTTCCGCATTCATCTGAAACGCCGTAACGCTTTTTATCTCATCATCCTCAGTTTCAACCTCATTTACGTTTGTGTTAAGGTATAATTCAAGATTTTCTTCATTGTAGATAAAATCAAAGAATGCCATATCAAGCATTGCCTTACTCTCATAACATCTGCTTTTATTAATAATATCCGACTGAAGCTCTGCCACAATACCGCTTTCTCTTCCATAAACAGAAGCACTGTAATCAATACTTGCACCCCCATTAATTGGAACACCTATTTCACTTGAGCCGTTTCCGCCCGGTACAGGTCTGTTATGTACCAGTGCTACCTTCGCTCCGAGACGTGCAGCAGAAACTGCTGCACAAATCCCGGCGACTCCGGCACCTATAACTATAATATCTTTTTTAACTTCTTTTATCATAGCTGTCACCTTATTCTATGAATGAATTTTTTCCTTCCTCAAGCAATTCTTCTGTAAGCACTGTATCGTATTTTGACACAGTTGTTAAACCATTATCATAGCTTTTAATATAAAAACCGTTGCTTTCAAGAATTTCTTTTGCAGGTAATGTAAAGCTTTCATCTATTACCGACGGGATATCTATTCGCTTGCCGTTTACCTCGTAATAATTATTACCAACAATAAATCTATATCCTACACAACCCTTTACGGTATGCTTTTCATTCCCCTTATTTACTGTAATACCGCCAATAAGTCTTGCAAGTACAGAAGGAGTTATGGCAATTCCGTCATTACCGTCAAACGGTTTTGCAAGCATTTGTTTGTATCCATTCACAAAACAGTAATCCTTGCCCGCAAGATACACAATATCAGCGTTGAGCTTTGTGACATAATTTTCTTTAGCTATTATCTTGCGTTCTTCATCAGAGGCAGCCTTTGTAAATGACGCCGCACTTGCACGAAGAAATGTCCCGTTCTTTTCACTCCATGTATTTGTCATATAACCGTCTTCATCAAATCTGAATGTTCCGATTTCATACCAGCCATCATCAAGCTCCTGAAAATTAAGCCTTGTCTGATATATACCGTCTGCGTGCTTAACCTCAACCAGTGCATTGTTATCACTTGTCGCATGCTTCATAATCCAGATTTTAACCGTATATTCTCCTGCTACAGGAAATTTAGGAACATACATAACCTTAGCTCCTGCTTCTCCATATCCGTATTCAGAGGAATTGCTGTAGCCCTGAAGTCCACTATGGGCAAACTCACCTGTTTTTTTGAATCCATCATCTTTAATGTCAATAATGATATTGTATTTATCCTCGACAAAAAACGAGGCATAAGTTATTGCAACAAGCTTATCACCGCCATAAATTCTTATCGGTACACGGTAAAAGCCCTCAGGAATATTTATATCGGTCTTTAACGGTATTTTTACATTCAGCACTTCGTTTTCTTCGGCGTAAACTGTTGATTCGCCTGTGTAAGATGTATTTTCCGGCACTTCTACGTCAATATTCAGATTTGCCGCTTTTTGCATATTCCTTACTGTAACATTAAATGTCATTTCCTGCCCCGGCACAATCTTTTCATAGAAATTTTTATCTATTGATGCCTGTGAAACTCCCGAAATAATACTTTCATCACTTATTCCGGCATTTTCAATAATTTCAAGTGCTTCTCCGCTCCAGATATTCGAATTATTAAAAACGTTGTCCTGTTCCACTACATCTAAAAGCTCTGTAGCATAAGTAATAGGCGAATTGGTGTAATTATTAACCATTGTTATACTGCTTGCCTCCTGACCTGCTACAGATTGAAGTGCAAACGGTGTGCTTATATCTTCAATTACATTTTTTCTGTCAGTCCAGTTTTTAGAAGCACCGTCATGATATATCGCACTGCTTCCTGCTGTTGGGTCATAGCTTACAGCATTTCCGATTATATAATTCCCCTCAATTATGTTTTCTCCACTCACAACACAAGGTGAATATATACCGCCTCCGTCACGTAGTCTTGACATAAAATTTTCAACTCTGTTATTGCAGATTTTATAATTCCTTGCATACTCAACACCTTCATGTTTTCCCCAGCCCCAGTTTACACTGATAGCTGTATATGAAGAATTTTTTATATTGTTATGACTTATATTTAATCCGTCAATATAATATGCAAGTATTCCTATACCACCATAATAATAGTTAGCAACATTTTCAATAAAATTGTTGTTAATATCTACATTTACATGGTACATATCAGGATTTCTTGCTTTTATGTAATCGCTTCCGATTTCAACAGCCGTACTGCCTATATCCACAAATGTGTTTCTTGATATAGTGATATTTTTTCCGCCTTCCTGAAACACCACAGCGTTTGCAGCTATTCCTTCAAAATGACAATTCTCAACAACTATATCATCCGAATAAAATGCGTGAATAGCTCCGGGAAGCTTCTGTTTTTTCAGGCTTTGTCTGTACTGTGCATCCTGATTTGCTTTAAGGTCAGCAGGTGCAATGGAATTTGCCTGAATATCAACAAAACCGTATTTTGACGGATAAGTCCAGTCAGTTCCCGTAAATGTAATTCCGTTGAATTTTATACCTTTAACATGATTATCCGTTGTTCCTTTTAAGCTGAACACACTCTCAAGATGGCCGTATGATATAACCGTATTTTCAGGAGTCTGATGTGAATACGGACAGTAGTAAACAATGTCCTTTTTCTCATCAAGATACCATTCACCGGGGCTGTCTGTAAATTCAAGTGCATTTTCATACCAATACTTAGAACCTGTATTAAATGTCGCGCCCTGAGGGACAGAACTTGAGTTTAATGCAGTCCATTCGGTTTTATTTATAACAGCCACAAAATTTTCATCAGTCTCTTTGAACTCAGAAACTCTCAAAAACTTTGTAAACCATTCATAATTAAGTCCTACTTCAAGACGGTTTTCATAATCTTTAAGCTCCGCAACAGGTTCTTTATCTAAATATATTCCGTCACTGCCTCTTCCCTTTAGATACAAATACTTGTCTACATCAGGGTATCTGCCTCTTATTCCCTTTAGTCCGTTTATATAAAGGGTTCTGAAGAACGCCTGAGAATCTACTTCAGCCTGCCACAAGCCATCCGAATTAACCTGCCAGCCTTCAATAATTTTACCTCCGTTAAAAACAGGCTTTGCACCTTCGTATGCCAAAAATTCAATTTCTTTATTTAACTGTGCGGAGCTTATTTCGATCGTTTTATCTACAAAATATGTTCCGTCCATAAAGTATAAAGAAACTTTATCTCCGTTACTTTTTAAAGCCGCCTTATAAGCTGCTTCTACAGTTTTTAACGGTGCTTCAACAGTTCCTGCTGCCGTATCATCTCCATTCGGAGATACATAAATTTGCTTTTGCGTCTGTGCAAGCGCTATATTAGGACACATTAACGCAAGCACACATATTATCAGTAACAGTCTTTTCATATAATACCTCCTTATTCAAAATGCTATTTTATTACATAAATCATAGAGTTACTCTGATAAGTATTATGAACAAAAACTTTGTCACCAACATCTATATCATCATAGCTGCCATGTCGTACCCAACCGTTTTCGTAGACATAGATACTTGAAGATAAAATTATATTTCTTATCCACATATCCTCATCATTGGTTCTTAATAAGAATCTTTCATCAAAAAGTCTTTCAACAGTTCCGTATCCTGTCCACAACACTTGATAATTATTATTTTTTGTTGATTTTGTTTTTCCGCCCTCTACGTACTCTTTTTCCGTATAGACTTCATCAATTCCCTTTGAGGTACTGAACAGCACAACAACATTATCAATCTGTCCCTTGGCATTGCTTGTATACTGAATAATATCTCCTTTTTGAATATCGGTTTTTACAGTAAAGCTGCCGGTAAACAACTCCGGATATTTTGCTTTATTATAGATATAATAAACCTTACTGTTATTGAGGACTTCATCACTCAACACCTTTTTATAAGACTTTCCGCCTCTTAAAAGTGTAGCCTGAGGTACTACATCCTCGTTTTCATCAATAACCATGCTTATATCGCTCACAATATAAGATGCACTGTTCGGTTCAATCTCCGCACTATATGATGTATTCGGTGCAATCATCATAGCTCCTATATTCAGCTGATAATCACAATCATACAAATTAACCTTATAGCTTCTTGTGTAATGTACAAGTGAGGATTTTTTTGCTATTGTAACCTTTTCATCAGAACCGTCCTTTTCCACATAGAAAATCACAGTATCACCATCTACAATAAATTTACCTCCAAATGAACTCTGTGGAGAACCGATATATCTTGCAGAGTTATTTACATAATCCTTTGTGAAGATATTATCTGTGTATCCATCATATGCATTTTCTGCGGTTTTGTCCTCTGCTACCTCAACACTTTTTAACATACCGTCATCGTCTAAGATAATCTTTATAAGACTCCCCTTTTCTATACGCTCTGCGGCATCCGAAGCTGAACAGGATGAACCGTTGAGAATTATTTTCTCAAACGAGTACATTTTTTCAATACCGCTTTGGTCAAACAGCTTAACATAAGCTGTATTTGACTGAGATTCATATGCAGAGCTTAAAACATATGCGTACATTTCACTGCTTCTCAGAAGCTTTCTCTCTATGAATGCAATTTTGCCATGATTGACAAAATAAGCAATTACCGCTGAGTTAGGTCTTATATTTTCTATACTGCAATTCTTTGAAAGCTTGTATTCAACGCCCTCAATCACTGCTTTTTCATCCGAAAGCTGTGTCAGATTACCCTCAGCAATTTCCTTAGACTGATAAAGAATAAGGAAATCCCCGTTTTGGGCA
>JAZSPM010000127.1:0-7417 GCA_045537455.1 Candidatus Ornithomonoglobus sp.
TTCACAGGGCAAGTCTGTGGAGATTGTTCATCATAAGAATCAGGATTTTGACCTTACCGTTGACCGTGCTTATGAAAGACTTGGAGAGGATTTGAAGTCGGATCGTAGCCATGTCGTTCTGTGAGCCAAGGAGTTGGTGCCCATTGTTGTCTTCCTAAGACCGCTTGGCCTCCGACTTCCATTGAAGAATTTTCACAGGGCAAGTCTGTGGAGATTGTTCATCATAAGAATCAGGATTTTGACCTTACCGTTGACCGTGCTTATGAAAGACTTGGAGAGGATTTGTACAACCTATTCATCAACAACTGTGAGTCTTTCGCCAACTGGTGCGTTTACGGCAAAAACGAATCAAAGCAAGTCAACGGCATTATGTCAATGCTGATTGAATTGCTTTTTAGATGAAAGGAGCATACAAAATGTTCAATAACAACCGCTATCTGACTTGTGGCGTAGATTCCACAATACCGCTTGAATTGCAGCTATTCCTGTGGAATTGTGTTAATGAACTGCCTGCGGAAAGGGACTACTTACAGGTATTCAACCTCGAACCGTATGGAGAAATGCAGAGAATCACTCACACATCAGAAAATCCTGAACACAAAATGGAATACCTTATTCCGTCAGAAAAGCCGATTACCGAAAAGATTTACATAATCGACAACGGCGATCACAGCACCATGCTTTTATCAAGTGAATATTGAAACTAATGCCAGCCCGTCAGGGCTGGCAATCGCTATTTATGGAGGTTTTATAATGGAAGAAAAATTAATTTGCTCACACTGTGGAAATGAAATCACAGATGATGACTACTCAATGGTCAATGGACAAATCGTCTGTTCTGACTGCGTAGAACGCTACTGCTGTACTTGTGACAGATGCGGAGCGACTATATTCGACTCCGATGCTTATGGTGACGAATATACGAATCTTTGCCGTTACTGCTACGATAATTATTATACCCGTTGCGAAAATTGTGATGCACTCGTTCACGTAGATGATGCGTATCACTACAACAATTCAGACTACTGTTCCGATTGCTATCACGATATAGTCAACGAAAATTCATCAATCAAAGAATACGGTTACAAGCCAGAACCCATATTCTATGGTGAAAGTCAGCGATATTTCGGCATAGAGCTTGAAATAGACGGAGCAGGCAAGGACAGCGATAATGCACGAGAAATCCTCGATATTGGCAACGAGGACGGTGAACACATCTACATTAAATCAGACGGAAGTCTTGATGACGGAATGGAGATTGTCAGCCACCCTATGACGCTGGATTATCACCAAAGTTTCTGTTGGTCTGAAATCATGAAAAAGGCTGTATCCCTTGGTTATCGCTCACATCAGACCTCAACTTGCGGACTTCATATTCATGTAAACAGAATTTGTTTTGGCGAGTCCAGAGAGGAGCAGGATGAAGTAATTTCAAGAGTGCTGTATTTCGTGGAACATCATTGGAACGAGCTGCTTAAATTCAGCCGTCGTTCTGAATATACGATTAATCGTTGGGCTGCTCGTTATGGATATGAGAACTCACCCAAAGCCATTACGGACAAAGCGAAAAAGGGAAACTTCGGAAGATATGCCGCTGTCAATCTTTGCAATTACAGTACTATTGAGTTCCGTTTATTCAGAGGAACACTAAAAATTAATACATTTATAGCCACATTGCAGCTCGTCAATGAGATTTGCAATGTGGCTGTTTCTATGTCTGACGAGAGTTTGCAGAAGCTGTCATGGTCAGAATTCGTGTCAAACATTACAGATACTGAACTTATCCAGTATCTCAAGGAAAGAAATCTTTACATCAACGAAATGGTTGAAGAAACGGAGGAATATTAAAATGTGTGCATTATTTGGTTGGCTTGATTACAAGGGAATTATCCCTCACAAGATTTTGAAGAAACTTACACAGGCTCTTGCAAATGCTGCCGAGGAACGTGGAACAGATGCTGCGGGTATCTCCTACATCAAAGACGGCAAAGTAACCGTATTCAAACGTCCGAGAGCAGCACATCTCATAAGATTCAATGCTCCTGATGATACAAAAGCAATCATGGGGCATACACGAATGGCTACCCAGGGCGATAAAAAGCATAACTACAACAATCATCCGTTCTCCTGTGTTGCGGGAGATACGGCATTTGCTTTCGCCCATAACGGCGTATTATGGAACGATAAAGACCTCCGTAAGAAAGGCTTGATACCTGAAAGCCATATTGAAACCGACAGCTATGTTGCCTGTCAGCTTATTGAACAGCAGGGCAAGCTTGATTTTGATTCATTGAAATATATGTCAGAGACAGTTGAGGGTAATTTCACTTTTACGGCTCTCGACCAGCATAACTCCTTATACATTATAAAAGGAAGCAATCCTATGTGCCTGATCCATTTTGAAGCCTTGGGAATTTACATTTATGCCTCGACAGAATCAATTATGAAGAACGCCTTGAAGAAAACAGGACTTCATAAATTCGATGCTGAAAAGGTTGAAGTGGTTGAGGGTGATATCATCAAAATCGACGAAACGGGAACTATGTCAAGAGCAGAGTTTGAATACATCAATTCATCAAGTCATTTTGGTTGGTACAATTCTGCTGACTATTATCCGATACATGAGGAATTATTACTTGCTTACTGCGGGTGCTATGGTGTGGATAGTGCTGATGTGGAACTTCTCCTTGACTACGGCTATACTCCCGATGAGGTAGAGGATATGCTTGTTGATATTGACCTGCTCCGCCATACTTTACAGGCGATTAGGTTTGAGGAGTGCTTGTGTTTCTGAAACGTTTCAATATTTATAAGAACTTTTATATTTACTGGAACATTGGAACACAATAGTCCAGTTCAATTCAATCATGAATCAGATTTTCCGCTGAAATGGCATTTTTAAATCTTTTCATGTTGTGCAAAATCTTCGGAGCAATAAGTTTCTGCAATGTTTCAGTGTTCCATCAAACAAAACTCTTTATAAAACCAACCATTTATAGGAGTTTTATATTTACCTGGAACACTGGAACAATCACAATTATTAATAACCCAAAACATGTTCATTTACTACTTTTGATGCCATATCCTTTCCGAAAGCACGTGTAACATACTTTTCAAAATTGGTAATAAATAGATGTTTATCATAGTAATTCCAAATTCTTTTATATATTTTATCTATTTCCTCTTTACTATGCTTTAAATCAAGTTCTTTAATATCTTTCTTACAGATTTTTATATTATACCTGGACTTCATAGTTGCAAACAGCTTTCTTGTTATCTTCTTTTTAGCATCAACTTTTTCAACACCCTCAAATCTTTCAATATACCTATTTAAAGTGTATTGCACCACATGCATAAATAACGGGTAAAAAAATTCTGCTTCATATGTTGCGTAGTCATAAAAATTTGCGTCAGATGTCCTCATATTAAAAAATATATCACGCATATAGATATTCTGATTCTTTATTAATCTGATTATTCTTTCCGAATCCCCTTCATTAATACTTTTCTTTGTTGCCACCAAATTATGTATCTGATTAACTGCATATAACCTCTCTATCATATAATCCGCACAATATAAAAGCATATTTAAATCTTCCGTAAATTCGTCTGGGTTGAATTTCTTATTATTACATATTTCCGAGTTGTTCGATTTCTTATTCCTTGCTTTTATCGATAACTTCTCAGCTTCATTAATAATATAAGGAAACGCTTCGATAATTTCATTTCGGGATTTGTTTAAGCGATCACATAATTTATTAAAGTTAACTTTATATAAATCAGTTATTTCGCCCTTGTAATTTCTTTCTATAAGGCTACAAATTTTATCAATGTTCTTTTCTACTATACAAGATATCTGTTTATATTCCTCTTTTTCATCAAGATTTTCATCAACAGCCATAAATTGATTGTTAATATCATTATAAAAGTCAATATCATCTTGAGTCATAAAATCAGACTCATATAAATTCGCAAATGCAATAATGATCATTTCCCTATCAAATCTTGAAAACAAGGTTGTTCTCATCACCATATACTCTAAAAAGCATGTTGCGTTATAAGTCTGACGTGACTTTTCCTCCTCTCCCCCATATAAAATGCTCCTTAATCTTGAATTTTTGTATTTCTTATATAAATCATTTCTTACTGCATCCACATTATACAACGAGCCAACGTAACTTTTAGTAAACTTAACTTTATCATCATACACATCACACAAATAGAGCTGTAATATATTTCTTGCAGCCATTTCAGTATAAAGGTCTTTTTCTTTTTCAAGATAGATTTCAAGATCACTTATATTAACAGTATGACCTACAAGAAATACTTTAGGTCTATATCCTGTATACCTATTATCTTTATCATAATTATGTTCCAGGTTTTTATATCGTTCATACTCCAACTTATTATCTGAACCTTCACTTCTAAAATTTGAAAGAATATGATACAACACATCTTTTGCATTCTCAACCAGTTTTTCTGCATTATACCACCGATTGTTCTCCACATCTTTAAGATTATGCTCGCATAAGAATTTTTTAATTATATCGCGTTCTGGATGTTCCAACAGCACACAATCTAAATATTTTTCAAGTACAGCATCCATTTCTTTGCCTGTTATTTTCACAAGTTCTTCATCAGAAAAATACCTTTTATAATTCAAGGAAGTCTTCAATAAATTTGAATAATACTCAAATTCATCACTTCCATAATTATTTTTCCATAACTCTCGCACCTTATCATATACCAAGCCAATTAACTTAAAAAAATCTACATCATTTGAAGTTAATTGTTTTTGTTCATCAATCTTTTCCGAAAGAAAATAATTTCCGAGAACATCATTGATTATTTTCTCAACATCGACACAGTATATGTACTTCAATATTTCATTACGAGCCTGATTATTCATATCGCTGCCGCACAGCAAACTTAAAGTTAAATCATTCATAAAACATCCTCCCTAAAGATGTATTATTTTCCTCTTAAATCATATCACGTTTTTAATATAAAGTCAAGATATATAGTGTGATATTGTCTAAATATATTATTTTATATCAATAAATCGATAATAAAAAATATTTTTTCGTGTAGCTTTCTATATCCCGATGGTGCTATAATATTAATAGACGGAAACAACGTCACAAATTAAGGAGGATGATAAATATGTCCAAGCACAAGCATAACCCACACATTAGCAATTCCGAAGAAAGCACATTTACTCTGGGAGAACTGCAGCGCAACAAGCAGAAGAATAACAAGAAGAAGGGAAAAAAAGGCAAGGAAGGCAAGAAAAATCCCTTCATCACCAATGAAAATCATAATCTACTTGACGCAAGTAAACACTTCCGACACGCTGCGGAATATCATGCGTCTACAAAAAAAGAAGAATACAAGTATACGCAGGAACAAGAAATGTCACAGCCTATCGCTGCAGAACCCGATTCGCTCATAGGCTACAGCGACCTGTTGCAGCAGAAAGTCGATTTGATTAACGTTGATAACAAATTGTATTTCCACAGCGGTAAGTGCTATCTTCCGTTGAATAAACGTGAACTTATCCGACTATATCGACAAAAGGTTGATTACACGCTACATAACGCAACAACCTTATCACATATTTCTCCGCTGTACAACTTCCTGCTGAGTGATCCAAACATCATCACAGAGGCTGAAGAAAATCAACACCTTTGTACACTGGAGAACGGCGTATACGATGTAACAAACGAAAAACTGTACCCACACTCACCAGAATTTATTACTTTTTCGTATGTAAAATCAAGATTTGTAAAACACCCTGATTGTCCAAATTTCGAGAGATTTCTCGCTGAAACTATTGACGACGATGAGGTTTTAATTGAACGAGTATGGCAAATGTTGGGATATATTTTTATGCACACCAACGAGGGAAAGTGCTTTTTCGTAATGGGTGAAGCACCCAATAGTGGAAAAAGCTTATTAGGCAATTTTGTGCAGTACCTTTTCCCAAAAGAGCATGTAAGTAACATTGCACTTAACGATTTCAACGGAAAATACTCGCTTGTAAAACTTGTAGGTGCTGCGGTGAACGTTTCACTTGATTTGCCATCAAGCGAGTTAAAACCTACTGCTGTATCAAAGCTTAAAATGTTGACAGGCGGTGATGTGATCACAGCGGAAGAGAAATATGAACCCGCATTCGCTTTCAAGAACAGAGCAAAGCTCCTTTTTGCATCGAATTACCCTGTAAAAATCAGCGAAGCTGATGAAGCGTTTTGGAACAGGTTTATATTTATACCATTTAACAAATCAATACCTCCCGAATTACAAGACAAGACACTTTTAAATAAATTTATTAGCGAGAAAGACTCAATTGTTACAAAGGCTCTACTGCACGCAAAAACACTGATCGACAACAAATTTGTATTCCCAACAACGCCTGAAATTGAACGAAAAATGGCTGAATTCAGCAATACAGCACTCCCGACTGTAGAGAAATTTATCGAAGAAAAGTGCGAAATCAATCCTGAATTTAAGGGTGAAGCACTACAAGACCTTTACAATGAATATGAGAACTATTGCTGTGAAAACGACTTCTCTCCCGACGCTTACAATTCTTTCAAGGCACTGTTTGCGAAACTTGCTGGTGTTAAACATATCAAAAAACGCTTTGGAAGGTCAAACCCCATATCGGGATTTAGCGGTGTTAAGCTCATATCATAAAGAAAGGAGGAGCAGGATAATACGCAAAATTGAAACACAAGTAGCAAAGTACTGCCACAGGTGAAAAAACACCTTAACAAAATAAAAAAGTAAAACGGTACAACCCATACTGCATAATATTTTACCGAAAGGAGAATAATACTATGGCTAACAAAAAGGAAAAACCCTCTATGTGGGAAAGAACAGAATACGACGTTATTAGCGAAACGGAGACAGAGACCGAAATTATCGGTATTATCAGAAATCGTTACAACGGTGCCAAAATCATATGCAATATTCCAAAGCATACAAAGGAAGAAGAAGAAAAGCTGGCAGCTGACATCACTTATGCATTGATGCAGATTGCTTTCACAGGTCAGGACATCAGCCATATGAAAAATATGGAAATACTTATGGATTGAATTCAAAATGCCCCGAGGATTACTCCTTGGGGCAATTTTTAGCATATTTTCATACCAATCCATAAAATGTCAGTAAACAAAGATGATGTGCAGAAATGAAATTTGTCAAATAAGAAAAACGAATGGAATCAAATCAAGGGCATCTCTAAAAACCCGTTTGGTTAAAGGAAAAGCAGATAGGTATGGCAGCTACAAAGAAACCTTCCGCAGGCGTGCTGCCGCACTCCAAGGGAGGTTGACGCAGTAGATGTCGTGCATAGCCGCTTTTTCTCAAAGTCGGAGGCCAAGCGGTCTTAGGAAGACAACAATGGGCACCA
>JAZSPM010000112.1:0-4307 GCA_045537455.1 Candidatus Ornithomonoglobus sp.
GTTTAGTATGGGATAGCTATACCCTTTTGCAGATAATACGGCAAAAATACAGCGAATAACTATACATATATGCCGCTATTTCAGCATTTTCACTGATTTAGCGGCTCTTGTTTTTTTGTACCAATTGATTTTTGTTTTTTATGGGGTTATTAGAGGTGCCCTATAGAGATTCCGTATTTGGTGATAAAAAAACAATAATAGATGATGATAATAATATCCTTCATAAAAGTCATTCAGCTGCTAAGAAAAAATATCATCAAAAAAATGCTTCAGGAGAAAATATTTCTGTTGAATGGGCAAAACACGCTGCAGAAGTTGACCATAGGGTTTCACTTGAGTCATTACATAAACGTGCGAAACTTAATCCATTTTTAACTGATAATGATCTTAAAGAAGTTGCTAATTGCCCGGAAAATTATCAGATTCTTTCCAAAAGTGAAAATGCTTCAAAAGGTGCGATTAATTCAGCGGATTTAAAAACACATACTGCTCTTCATAATAAATTTGCAAAAAAGACAGTTAATAATGTTTCTTCGGAATTGGCTGAAGGTGCAACTGATAATTTGAAGAATGCTTCCATATCTATAATTGTAGAAAGTCTAAATAAATTACTGATCGAAAATGAAAGTATAGAAGACACTTTAAAGTATGCAGACAAATCGGTTGTAAATACTGCTATAGTAGGAGGAACTCAAAGATTATTAGTTGATACAGCTAAAACTATTTTGTAAATAGTGGGAATGAAGTATTAAACAATATTGTTCAAATGAATGCAGTTGGGCAATATGTTGTTCTTGCTTCTGCAATTGGAAAATCAGCTTATAGATATCTTAATGGTGAGATAACAACTGAGCAGTTAGCAGATGAGATACTACTAAATGGTTCTATAATCGGTATATCAACAATTAATGTCAACAAGCCAAAAGGCAACCACAAAGCAAAATGTAGAATCAAATTCGATAGATTGGAGCGTGTACTGAAAAACGATACACGCTTTTTTAATATAAGGGTATCTCTAAAAACCCCTTTTGAGAAAAAAACAGCTATGCACGACATCTGCTTCGTCAACCTCCCTTGGAGTGCGACAGCACGCCTTCGGAAGGTTTCCTTGCAGTTGCCGCACCTATCTGTTTTTTCTTTAATCAAACGGGTTTTTAGAGATGCCCATAAATCATTTCCAAAAATATTTTCAGAACTATTTCATATTACTTATAGAGATATCCTTGTTTTTATATGTCACAAATTGTCCCTTTACTATTTGAGATTTTCTTGATAAAATATAATAAAGCAGAGGGGATGATTAAATGACCGGTCATAAAATTGCCATGCTGCGAACACAAGCTAATCTCACACAAGAGCAGCTGGCTGAAAAACTATATATAACAAGAGAACTTGTGTCTAAATGGGAAACAGGCAAGCGAAATCCTGATTATAAAACGATTGTAAAATTAGCAGAAATATTTTCTGTGGATACAGATGAAATAATTAATCATAATGAATTTTTATTCTCTGAACTATCAGAATTTTTGCCAGATATTTCAAATTACAAATCTGAAAAAATAAAAGAGCTTTTAAATTCATTTCTTGAAACTTTAAATATAAGGGACAGAAGTGTTTTTATCAGAAGATATTATTTTTCAGAAGAAATATCGGATATTGCTAAAGAATACAACATCAAGGAGAGTAATGTGCGTACTATCTTAATGCGGACACGAAAGAAACTAAAAAAATACTTTCAGGAGGTTTAGATATGAAGAAAGATGACTTATACGATGCTATTTCAGGTATAGATGAAAAATTTCTGTCTGATTCTGAAAACTTTTCGAATATATCTAATGAGTTCCGAAAAGCAAATTCAAGAAAAATCGGCATAATTTCATCATTAAGCGCTTTTTCTCTTATTCTTGCAATGACGTTTTTTCTAAATTCAAAGAGTTTTTTTTATAATGGAATTGAGAAAACTTCAACAATAATTGAGAATTCTGATTCAGTTAATTCAGAAGTTATTTCTACTGTCGAACATAGTACCGATTCAATTGAACTTGATACAAATATTAAGCCGACAGATAACAAAACAGATGTATCAAAAGAAAATAACGACACAAAAACAACAGGGTATAGGACAGAAGAAGTTACAAATAAACCTACAGAAAGCAAAACTGATAATAATAGTACAGAAATAATTGAAGATGAGAATCAGGACAATAATGACGCTATATCTGAAAATAATCCTCCCAAAAATAATGCAACTATCCCCGATGCTGACAATGAACCTGATGATAGTGACTTTGATTCTTTAAAATCAGATTTCTCAGGTATTAACATTGAAAACTGGCTTAATAATCCCGATGTTATATGGGGTGATACAGAGATTAAAGGCAGTGACAGTTCAGAAAAAATTGCATTGGGCAGCATATTGATTTCAGATGATTTAAATAAACTTATGAAATCGGGAAATTCAAATAATGTCTATGCTGTAATGGTTGATTTTTCTTCATGTATTGATGAGAATGAACTGCTTAATTGGGAATATAATGGCAATACAATTTCTGAATTGCAATCAGAATATTCAAAATTATCGTTATTTACTGATGAAACATACACTTATATCGGAAGTGACGGTATAGAGCATACAGAATATTTATCATCCAATGACAAAAAAGAAGAAATCAAGAAAATCAAGCAGGCTATCAATGAAATCAAGGCTGTTTATTATGATATGAAAATACAGCAGTTTAGTGACAGCTTTCATAAAAACGGACTTGAAATATATAATGGAGGTGAAGAAGTGAACACAATTTTTTATACCTTTACAAACAAAACCTTACTAAAAGAATTTGTCTGTAAGGAAAATGAGGCATTCATTTTTTATCCTGCCTCTTATTTTAAATGATAGGTAATTGATATGAAAAGCAAAATAATAATAAAATCATTCACAATAGTTTTATTAATATTCAGTATCGTAATAATTCCGAATATTGATACTTTTGCATATGGAAAAACTGTAAAAGGTGATGTCAATGCTGACGGGATTCTTTCTGTTGCTGATGCTGTTTTACTTGAAAAATGGCTTCTCGGTGTTTCGGACGTTGCTATTGATGATTGGAAAGCTGCTGACTTATGTGAAGATAGTAAGCTTGACGTATTTGACTTTTGTGTAATGCGAAAAGAATTGCTCAATAATTCTGAAAAACAGACTATTGAGCATATAGCCTATCCTTTATGCAAATCAGCCGCTTTATATTGTATTGATGATAATAATCTGATTTACAGCGATAATATTGACCTTTGTATTGCTCCTGCAAGCCTTACAAAACTGCTTACAGCTTCGGTGGCTTTGAATTATCTTTCACCTGATACAATTGTTACTGTAGGTTCTGAATTAAGCCTTGTGAAGCCCTATTCAAGCCTTTGTCTGATTGCTAAAGGTCATAGGTTAAGACTATCCGATTTACTTACGGGTATGCTTATGGCTTCGGGAAATGATGCAGCCTATACGGTTGCTGTAACGACAGCAAGAGCAGTTTATCCCGATGAATATTTAACTGATATTCAGGCTGTGGAGCGTTTCAGCGGTTTAATGAATGATTTTGCAAGTAAAATCGGAATGCAGAATAGTCATTTTACTACACCTGAGGGGTGGGACGATGCAAATCAATATACGACAGTAAGGGATTTATTAACGCTGTCAGAATATGCCCTTTCTATTCCTGCAATACGTGACATTGTCGGAACTTACCAAAAATACATAGTTTTTGTTTCGGGAGAAAATGTTACGTGGACTAACACTAATAATATTCTGAATCCCAATAGTCCGTATTATATCCCGTATGCATCAGGAATGAAAACAGGTACAACTGCTGATGCAGGCAACTGTCATATTGGTGCGTACACCATAAATGAAAAGACATATATTTCCGTTGTTGTCGGCTGTGAAACAAATGCTGACAGATATAATCTTACATTGAAATTAATATCAGGGGTTCTCTAAAAACCGGAACACGAGTGAAATTTCGTACATGGCAAATATCAGTTACAAGGCGGCAAACCGCAGTAATACTTGATGTATTGCAAGGTTTGACAACGCAGTAAATGATATTTGTCATAGAAAGCATTGCTTCGCCAATTAAAGTCGGATCGTAGCCATGTCGTTCTGTGGGCCAAGGAGTTGGTGCCCATTGTTGTCTTCCTAAGACCGCTTGGCCTCCGACTTGTTACAAGGCGGCAAACCGCAGTAATACTTGATGTATTGCAAGGTTTGACAACGCAGTAAATGATATTTGTCATAGAAAGCATTGCTTCGCCAA
>JAZSPM010000178.1:0-6046 GCA_045537455.1 Candidatus Ornithomonoglobus sp.
ACAGTGAGTAAGCAATATATATTTAATTTCGATATTGTTTTCCTTTGCAAAGTCTGCAATTTCAATATCACTGTTTCCCGGGTCAATCACAACACCCGTACCATTTTCATAAATTAAATATGTGTTTTCATCATTATGGTAATTATTGAAAATTTTTATTTGCATCTTCTTCACCTAATACATGATAATAAAAAGCTTTTAAAATTACATTTCAAAAATTTTGTACGCAAGGTAGTATCAAAATTTTTGAGTAATTTGAAATGCTTTTTATTATCATATTTTTTAAATTTAATTATACAATCTTACAGGTAATACCATGTACACATATGAATCATCATCGCTTGCCGAGCGGATAAAGCATCCGCTTGTAGGAGCACTGAATTCCATTCTTACCTTATCCTCATCACAGCCTGAAAGTGCATCAAGCATAAATCTGCAGTTGAAGCCTATAAGAAGCTCTCCACCGTCAAGCTGAACGTCTACAGTATCATTAACCTGTCCCTTTCCTGTTATACATGAAACATCAATCTTATTATATGCCATGTTGAATCTTACAGGAACCTTATTCTCTGAATGTGCTGAAATATCATCATTTATAAGAAGCATTGCACGCTCTAATGAATCCATAATATATCTCTTGTCACATACAACATTGATAGTATTAACAACACTGATTATTGAATCATACTTTAAAAATTCTCCGTCAAGCATTCTTGTATAAACCTGATAATATCCAAAATCAAACATAACGTGTCTTTCCGAAACAATAACAGTTACGTCGTCCTCGTCCTTTAAAAGCTTTAAAAGCTCACGAAGTGTAGAGCCTGGGATAACCATTTTAGCATCTGAAAGCTGTTCCTCAAGCTTATGACGTACAACAGCAAGTCTGTGTCCATCTGATGCAACCACGTTAAGGCTTCCGTTCTTTATTTCAAATAATGCACCTGTAAGAACAGGTTTTTTACCCTCAATAGGAGAAACAAAAGCAATAGTTTTTCTTATAATACGCTTTAATTCAGCCTGAGTAAGCTTAAATCTGAAGTGTTCTTCCAAAATAGGAGCAGGCGGATAATCTCTGCCATTTAAGCCCTGAATATTAAACTCACTAAGTCCGCATTTTATTTTTGTTACGTTATTTTCAGGATTTACCTGAATAGTAACATTACCGTCAGGGAGACGTCTTACTATTTCTCCGAACATTTTTGAAGTAAGAGCTATAGTTCCGCCCTCAGGAACATTCATCTTTGCATTATATTCAATACAAAGGTCAAGGTTGTTTCCTGTTACTACAACATTACCGTCGCCTGATGAGTCAATAAGCATACATTCAAGTATAGGCATTGTACTTTTTGCCGATACCGCCTTTTGTACTGTATTGACTATATCTAATAGCTCTGCTTTACTGCATGAAAGTTTCATTTTTATTTCTCCTTTATGAATTTATTTATATGGGGACTCAATCGCCGTCCCTAATCCCCTGCTCTTTGGTGTAGGTAAAATCTCGAAAGCAATTCATATCTATATTCCAATCTTTGGCACACCATACGTGCCAAAAAGACAGATTGTAATATACATATGAAATGCTTTCTCGATTTCTCGCACAGAGCGAACAGCCATTGATAAACAAGTCATCCGAAAGCGTTTAAAATTAAAGTTCAAGAAATTTTTGTATGCAACGTAATATCAGAAATTTCTTGTTAATTTTAAATGCTTTCGATGGACTTGTGATATTTATTTAATTTTTAGATTTTATCCACATCCAATTTATTCACACCATAACATTTTGCGCTTTGCGCATTATATATTTATATATAAAATAAATAATTTAGAAGTAGTAGTATTAGGGTCTGTGGATTGATGGAAAACGTATTTTAACCCTTGAAAATACTGGATTTTTTATTCATTCATGTACGGTTGATAACCCGTTGATAATTGTGGATAAATGTGGATAGTTTTTTCTAAAAAATGTAAGTTAAATTTATTTCACGGTTTATCCATTAGTTTTCAACATAGTTGTCCACGGTATAATTACATTGACTGCAAATCCTTTATAATATAGTTAATATCGGATTTTAAATCATCCTTTATTTCCATTTCGGTTTCAATTTTTCTTACGTTATGCATAACCGTTGTTCTGTCCTTGCCTCCGAACTCTCTACCTATACCTGAAAAATTCAAATCAGTAAGCTTGTGACAAAGATACATTGCAATCTGTCTTGGTAAGGCTACGTTTGAGGTTCTTTGCTTTCCTGTTAAATCCTCGGTTGTTATGTTATAGAAAACACTTACCTTTTCCATTATCTTGTCAGGTGTTATTTTTGAAACACTGCTCTTTGGAAGATATGATTTTAAAACATATTCCGCAAGCTCAAGGTCTATTTTCTGATCTGATATTTCTGAAATTGAAATAAGCTTTATAAGTATTCCTTCAAGCTCACGCACGTTTGATTTTATACGCTCTGCAATAAGACCTAAAACATCGGTATCAATAACTGCATTGTGTTGTAATGCCTTCTTTTGAAGAATAGCTACTCGTGTTTCATAATTAGGTATTGTAATGTCTATTGTAAGTCCCTGACCGAAACGGTTTCTTAAACGCTCCTCAAGTGTTACAAGCTCAAACGGTGAACGGTCTGAGGTTATAACAATCTGCTTGTTCATACTGTAAAGCTCATTAAAGGTATGGAAAAATTCCTCCTGAGTAGCTTCCTTTTGCTTTAAGAACTGAACGTCATCGACAAGAAGAACATCTACCGAACGGTATTTTTTACGGAATTCATCACCCTTCGCTTCACGTACTGAGGTAATAAATTCATTCGTAAATTCTTCACTTGTTACATATATGATGTTATAATCGGGATTATATTTTTGAATTCTGTTTCCTATTGCATACATCAGGTGAGTTTTTCCAAGTCCTGAGTTTCCGTAAAGGAAAAGAGGATTATATATATTTCCCGGATTCTTTGTTGCTGATAATGCAGCTGCTGCAGCATATGCGTTTGACGGGCCTATGACAAAGTTTTCAAATGTATATCTCGGATTTAGTTTATTTGTATTATTCTGTTCTGATGAATTATCTTCTTCCTGTTCTTCCTTTTTTTCTTCTTCGCCTTTGATAGATATAATCAGATTCAGCTTTTCAGATGTAACCTGCTCCAATGCAGCTTCAATATCCTCTTTATATCTTAATAAAATCATGTTTTTATTAAGGGACAGCGGTACGGAAATTGTAAATGTGGTGCTGTTAATTGAAACAGGCTCAGCGTCCTTCATATGTACGTTAAGTCCAACGACGCTGCTTGTTTTTGTTTTTACGATATTAAATACCTTGTCCCATATCTGATGAATATCAAGATTTTCCATAAAATTCCTCCTTTCTTGATTTTTAACTGTTTCCTCTTAAATTAAACATAATTATAGCATTATACTATATTATATCAAATTCTGTCGTAATAATCAATGGGTTTAATGAATTTTTGTATAACATTTTCTTAAATTTTATTGATTTGCATTTTAAAATGAAATATTAATTTAATATTGTATACTGATTGACAAATAAATTAATATGTAATATAATGAAAAGATGAAATTAATACAAAGGCAGGAAATGAAAAAAATGATTGAAAACATATTAACGGTAGGAAATCAGGTTCTGATTCTTTTTGTACTTATCGCTGTAGGATTTATATGCGGAAAAAAGAAAATACTTAACGAAAATTCAGTAAGGGGTATGACCGACCTTGTACTTTATACTGTAACTCCGTGTGTAATTATAAATTCATTTATGCGTGAGTTTAACACTGCAATGCTTAAAAATTTAATTATTGCGTTTATTGCGGCAGCGTTGTGGTTTATTGCAGATATTATTTTTGCAAATATTATAATACATGATAAGAATAAAAAGCGTGAAAATGTTTTACGCTTTGGCTTGATATTTTCGAACTGCGGATATATGTCAATTCCGCTTCAGCAAGCATTACTTGGTGATGACGGGGTTTTTTACGGAGCTGTATTTGTTGCTGTATTTAATATAATAGTATGGACTTACGGAGTATCATTAATGGACGGCGGCACAAAGAATATTTCAATGAAAAAAATATTTATAAATCCGGGAATAATAGGAACGGCAATAGGACTTATAATATTTTTAGCTTCTATAAAGCTTCCTTCGGTTATAAAAGAGCCTATAAAATATCTTGCAGCGGTTAATACTCCGATTCCGATGATTATAATAGGCTATCATCTTGTAGGTGCAAGCTTTAAAATTACAGGAAAAAATACATGGATTTCGATTATATTCAGACTTGTTGTTTCTCCTTTACTTCTTCTTGGAGGAATGTATCTGGCAGGAATAAGAGGCGCTGTTCTTATTGCGGGTGTTATTGCGGCATCAGCACCATGGGCGGCAAACACAACTATGTTTGCACAAAAATTTGATGCAGATGTACCTCTTTCTGCTGCGTGTGTGTCACTTACAACTCTTTTATCTGTTATAACAATGCCGGTGATTGTAGGAATTGCAACGATGCTTAAATAATGAGGAATACAGAATTTTTTCTTTATTTTTAGGTTATAATAAAAATGTGATTGTAAAATGAAAATTTATACGGGCTGTCGAGGACGCCAGCCCCTACAATTATATTTTTATTTCTAATGTTGTAGGGGACGGCCTCCCGGACGTCCCGTTTTATCTAAAAATAAAAAAAGGAGAAATTCTATGTTCAGAGGAAAAATTGTTGTTGTGGGTGCAGGATTTGTAGGTTCTACAATAGCATACACCATAATGTGCGGAGGCTTATTCAATGATATTGTCCTGATTGATATAAATAAAGATAAGGCAGAGGGCGATGCTATGGATATGGCACACGGTGTATCGTTTGTAAAGCCTGTTAATATTTACAGTGGAGACTATAATGAATGCTCTGATGCCGATATTGTGGTTATAACTGCAGGAGCAAATCAGAAGCCGGGTGAAACAAGGCTTGATTTATTAAAGAAGAATACTGCTATAATGAAGGATATAGTCGGAAATATAATGAAATTTGCACCGCCGGATATAATTTTGCTTACAGTAACAAATCCTGTTGATATTCTGACATATGTTACGTATAAAATTTCAGGGCTTCCAAAGAATCAGGTTATAGGCTCAGGAACAGTGCTTGATACCTCAAGACTAAAATATATGATTTCACGCCATACTGATGTTGATGCAAGAAACTGTCATACGTATATAATAGGAGAGCATGGCGACAGCGAGGTTGCGGCATGGAGTATAACGAATATTGCAGGTATGAGCATGAAGGAATATTCAAGCCGTACGGGAAGATGCACAAGAGAAGATCTTGATTTTATGTATAACAGAGTCAAGCACGCCGCATATGAAATTATAGAAAAAAAGGGTGCGACATATTATGCAATAGGTCTTGCGGTTGCAAGAATATGTGCGTGTATTGCAGGTGAGGAAAATTCAATCCTGACTATTTCAAGCGTGTTTGAGGGTGAGTACGGTATCCATAATGTTGCAATGTCCGTTCCGACAAAATTATCGGGCTACGGTGTTGAATATATCCTTGAAGTACCGTTTGATAAACGTGAAATGCAGGGACTGCGTGAAAGTGCCGAAACTCTTTCGGGATATATAAAGGAATTGGGATTTGAATAAACAAAACCACCCTCAAATTGGGTGGTTTTATTTTTAATATCCCATTTTAAAATATGGTCACTGTCTCTTGGCGGCTGATAGATAATTCCTTCGTTTGTGCAAACACCGCCGTAGTGATGTTCTTTTTCATAATGAAAAGTACAGGGGATTTTTTTAAATGAGTTTGTTTCAGGACAATACATTAACAAGCTGTTTTCCGAACGGGGAAAAGCATATAAATTATTATCATATACGCATCCGCCTGTCCATTTAAAATCAGTTTTATCAAAATCTCCCGTAAAATCCATTTTATCTTTTAAAATATTATATATGAGCATTTTTTCTGAGCTGTTAATTATTGAGTATAGGTTTCCGTTTATAATTTGTCCTCCCACATATTGAAAG
>JAZSPM010000045.1:0-12040 GCA_045537455.1 Candidatus Ornithomonoglobus sp.
TTCAGAAATCTTCGTATTATCAAGTAATGAATCCTTTGCAATTCTGAATTTTAAAATTTCAACTCGTCCTTTTGCAAATGTATCAATCTGTATTGCAGACGGAAACCTTAAAGCCTTTGCGATTTCATTCGCTGCAGCCTGTTCAGGATTTATAATCATAGCAAGACCTAAATCCTCTTTTATAATCCTTGCCGCCTTGCTGTATTCCGGTTTTTTAATTCTTGCTATCGTCTGACAGTTACCGAGCTTCTTAGCCATAAGACAGCTAAGAATATTCAGTTCATCTTCACCTGTTACAGCTATCAGTATGTCTGCTTCCTTCACTCCCGCTTCAATCAAGGTATCAATATTGGTTCCGCTTCCTGCTACTCCCATCATGTCATACTGACCGACTATATCCTCAACTACCCTTTCACGGATATCCACAACGGTTATGTCATGCTCACTTTCATGACTTAACATCTCGGCAATTTTTTGTCCTACCTTACCACATCCAACTATAATTATTTTCATATACAATCCCTCTTGCATTATTATAATTTGATATTATTATATCACTATCTGTATATAAAATCAATACTTACTTTGAAATATAATTCCAATATTTAACGTATATTTTCCATAAAATATGTAATAATATATTACAAAGAACTCATTTGAAAGGAGATTTTTATGTTTGGTTTTTCTAAAAACAAATCAAAAGAACTAAAAGCCACACAAACAGGTGAGCTTATAGAAATAACAACTCTTCCCGACCCTGTATTTGCCGAAAAAATGCTTGGAGACGGCTTTGCAATAAAGCCCTCAGACGGCAAGGTTTACTCACCTGCATCAGGTACAGTCATAGATATTCAGGATTCGCTCCATGCTTACGGCATAGAAACCCCTGACGGTCTGCAATTACTTGTACACATCGGAATAAATACTGTTGACCTCAACGGCGAAGGCTTTACTTCTCACGTAAAAAAAGGCGATAAAATAAATGCAGGAGAATTACTTGCCACCGCAGATCTTGATTTTATTAAATCAAAAGGTTATCCTACAGAAACAATAACACTTATAACAAACCTTGAAAATGTAAAATCCATTAAGCCTATATCCCCTCAATCGGTAATCGGTGGAACAACAGTTGCTCTAACTTACGAGAAATAGCAAAACAGGACGGTCAATGACCGTCCTGTTTTGTTATTTATGGCATTTATATATTTTGATTTCATATTGCGGTAATTCTGCAAAAAATATTCCATTCTGTGATTCGTGATATTCTTCACACGATATACACTGCATTCTACGTATTCCAAAGCGTGCTATATCAAGCCTGATTTTTTCATACTGTCCGCTGTTAGCGGCTATAAGATATGTTTCATTGTCACAGTATCTTACAAAAGCATATACTCCGCCTATATTATATACCGTTTCAAATTCACCGACAGAAAAAGTTTCTGAGCTTTTACGAAGGCTTATCAGTTGTTTAAAATATTCACGTAAGCTTTCTCCATGCTCGCCCTCGTTTCCCCATGGATATGTTCTTCTGCAAAACGGATCTCCGTAGCCCTGCATACCAACCTCATCACCATAATATACGCACGGTACACCAGGCATAAGCATCTGTAATCCTACCGCAAGCTTTGTACGCCTTACAGTCGTTTCCATATCACTTATTCTGTAGTTAGCCTGATACTCTTTATCAACTTCATGACGTGACGGTGCACCGCTCATAAGAGTCATAAGACGCTCCACATCATGACCTGACATCATATTAAGTAACGAATAATACGCCTGCTTTGGGTAATTTTCCTTTAATGACATCATACGCTCATCAAAGTCCGATGCACTGATTCTTCCCAAAGCAAAATTAATTATTGCATCACGCATAGGATAATTCATTACAGAATCAAGCTCACTCCCCAAAAAATATTCACGTTGCTCACCGTATGCACTTTTGTTTGATGCATCCTCCCAGACCTCTCCTATAATAACAGCGTCAGCCTTTTCAGATTTTGCATTTTTTCTTAATTCCTTGACGAAAAATCCCGGCAACTCATCAACAACATCAAGTCTCCACCCTGATGCTCCGTTTCTGAGCCATTTTTTAATTATTGAATTTTCGTCCGATAAAATATATTTTCTATATTCCTCGCTATGTTCTTCACACTGCGGAAGAGTTAACATTCCCCACCATGATTCGTACTTTTCAGGCCATTCATCAAATCTGTACCAGCTGTAATACGTTGACTCCTTGGACTGATATGCACCTACCGTATTATACGTGCCTTTTTTGTTAAAATACATACTGTCACTGCCTGTATGATTAAACACTCCATCAAGAATAATTCTTATTCCCATGCTTTTCGCTTCTTCGCACAAGTCCTTAAAATCCTGTTCCGTTCCAAACATCGGGTCAATTTCTTCATAGCTTCCCGTATCGTATTTGTGGTTTGAAAAAGCTTTAAAAATCGGGTTCAGATATATTACGTTTATTCCCAAATCCTTTAAATACGAAAGCTTTTTTCTCACTCCATTCAGATTTCCGCCAAAGAAATCATTTGACAGATATTCACCGCCAAATTGTTCAGGCTTATAATACGGAGTATCTCCCCATTTACGCTTAATTATATCTGTTCTGTCTCCCAAAAATCCGCCATTTTCATTACCGTTATAAAATCTGTCAACAAAAATCTGATATGCCACACCATGCTTAAACCAATCGGGTGTTGTATAATCCTCTCTGTACACAGTTATCTGATAAGCATTTGACGGCTTTGATTCAAAAATCTCACCCTTGCCGCCAAGCTGACGGTTATTGTTTCCGTAATATACCGTTTTCCCGTCAGACTCAAGCTCAAAATAATACCATAACAAGCCTTCCTTTTCAGGGGCAGTAATTTCAGCTCCGTATATACTGTTATCTCCTATTGAAAACAAAAAAGCCATGTCTGTACGCCGTTCTTCTCCGTCTCTCACTAATACCACACGTACGGCACTTGGTATTCCTGCGCCCGATACTGCAAGCTTCAAATTTACTTTTGTTCCGCAAGAAACCGCTCCGAACGGTTCACGGTAAAATATTTCTCTCGAATTATGCTCTATTTGCATATGAATCTCCTTTTATCTTAGCGTAAAGCCCCTCTTAAAGAGGGGCTTTACTGATTATTTAATCGGTTTTAAATTCCAAATCTTATCATTATATTCATTTATTGTTCTGTCACTTGAGAAGAAGCCTGACATAGCAGTATTCATAATTGCCATCTTTAACCACTTCGGTCTGTCCTGATAATCAAGCGAAATCTGCTCCTGAGTCTTCATGTAATCCTCAAAATCTCTCAGAACCATATATGTGTCAGGGTATCCGTAATCACCAAATAATAATGTTGAATACAAGTCCTTAAACATATTATGAGCACCCGGAACGATTGTTCCGTCTATCAATGATTCCAATGCACGGCGAAGCGAAGCATTCTGTGAATAAATAGCCTTAACCTCATCGTCACCTGCGTAGCGGTATCTTGCCGCAACCTCATCAGCCTTCAAGCCGAAGATATAAATATTATCCTCACCTACCTGCTCAAGCATTTCAACATTTGCACCATCAAGAGTTCCGCAGGTTACTGCACCATTTAGCATGAACTTCATGTTACCTGTTCCTGATGCTTCCTTACCTGCTGTTGAAATCTGCTCAGATACATCAGCCGCAATTATAAGCTTTTCCGCAACAGATACACTGTAGTTTTCAAGGAATACAACCTTAATCTTTCCTTCGATTGATGCGTCATTGTTTATCATATCTGCAACAGAGTTTATGAGCTTAATAATAAGCTTTGCTCTTGTATACGCTGCCGCTGCCTTTGCACCAAAGATATAAGTTTTCGGATAATAATTCTTTGCATATTCTGCATTTTCTTTTATCTTATTATATTCAGCAATAATGTGAAGAACATTCATCATCTGACGCTTATATTCGTGCAGACGCTTTGACTGCACATCATATATTGAATCAGGATTAACCTCAATTCCGTTATTTTCCTTAATATACTCAGCAAGACGAACCTTATTATCTCTCTTTATTTTGTCAAATTCCTTCTGGAAGGTCTTGTTATCAGCATACTTTGCAAGCTCCTTAAGGCTTTCCGAATCCTTAATCCAGTCATTGCCTATCTTTGATGAAATAAGCTTTGTAAGCTCAGGATTACAGTTTGCAACCCAACGTCTGAATGTAATTCCATTTGTGATTGCATGGAATGAATCAGGTGACATTCTGTAGTAGTCCGCAAAAATGTCGTCCTTCAAAATCTGTGTATGAAGCTGCGATACGCCGTTTACTGCAAAACAGCTTGCAAGACAAATATTTGCCATGAACACCTGATTATCTGAAATAATTGCCATGTACTTATGCTTTGCATGGTCGCCCGGATAGAACGCTTCAAGTCTTTCCATAAGACGTCTGTTCATTTCCTCAACTATCATAAATACTCTCGGAACAACCTCACGGAACATATCAAGAGGCCACTTTTCAAGTGCTTCACTAAGCACTGTATGGTTAGTGTATGCAAATACCTTTGTTACAATATCCCATGACTCATCCCAACCAAGACCTTTTTCATCCATAAGGATTCTCATAAGCTCAGGAATTGCCATTGTAGGATGTGTATCGTTTATATGAATAACTATTTTTTCAGGAAGAAGTGACCAGTTACTACCGTTTCTCTTTTCAAATTCAGCCAAAATCCACTGCAGTGTTGCTGATACAAGGAAATACTGCTGCTTTAATCTTAGCTTTCTTCCGTCAACCGTACTGTCATCAGGATAAAGTACATTTGAAATCGCTTCTGCCAATGACTGTGATTCCATAGCACCTGAATGGTCACCCACATTGAATCTGTCGAAATCAATATACTGCGGTGAACGTGCACTCCACAGACGAAGCTTATTAACTATTTTTGAATCATAACCAACAAGCGGAACATCATACGGAACAGCAAGTATAGTCTGAGCATTTTCTGTTGTACATACAAGTCTGCCGTCTATCCAGTCAGTTTTCACATAACCGCCAAGCTGTACTCTCACAGTCTCCTCAGGTCTTGCAATTTCCCACGCATTACCGTGTTCAAGCCATGGGTCAGGTAGCTCTACCTGATAACCGTCAACTATCTTTTGCTTAAACAATCCGTATTCATAACGGATTGTACATCCGTATGCCGGCAAATCAAGAGTAGTAAGTGAATCTATAAAACAAGCTGCAAGACGTCCCAAGCCGCCGTTACCCAAGCCTGCATCGTTTTCAAGCTCTGCAACATCTGATAATGAATATCCTAAATCCTCAAGAACATTTGCATATGTTTCTGTCTGCATAAGGTTCAAAATATTTGTGCAAAGAAGTCTTCCCATAAGGAACTCAAATGAAAGATAATAAAGCTTCTTTGAGCCTTCTTGCTTAACCTGACGGTGTGATTTTGCCCACATCTCCATTATCTGGTCTCTTGCAGTCAATGCACAAGCAGTATAAATCATGTGTGGAGTTGCCTCTTCCATAACCTTACCGAAATGTCTTGATACCTTACCTATAATTTCCTTTTTCAAAGCTGCTTCCTTTGTTGTCAGCTTTTTTTCTGTTTTTGCCATTTAATTACATCCCTTCTAAATTTATATCTATATAAAAACTTCATTCAGAAGTTATTGTTTTTTAGTTTTCTTTGTTGCGGAAGTTTTAGCAGAAGCCTTTGATGTTGTTTTCTTTGTTGTCTTTGACACAGTCTTTTTAGGTTTTTCCTCCTTAAAAGGATTTTCAACCGCAATAACCTTAGGCTCTTCCGCTTTCTTTACAGCAGCCTCTGCTGATTTTTCTGCATCCTCTTTTATTGCTTCATCAAAAGACTTTTCTACTTTCTTCGTAGTTTTCTTTGCCGTTGTTTTCTTAGATACTTCTTTTTTCGGCAAATCATAAATCCCCGTAAGCTCACTGTACATATTTATATATTTATCAGCACTTACATTCCATGAATAATCAGCCGCCATAGCGTTATCTATTATCTTATCCCACGCCTGACGGTTATTATAATAAACATCCATCGCATAATAGATATTACCAAGCATTTCATCTGCATTATAATTTGCAAACGAGAATCCTGTTCCCTCGCCTGTATATTCATTATAAGGAATTACCGTATCCTTTAAGCCTCCTGTTTCACGAACTATCGGAAGTGTACCGTAACGCATTGAAATAAGCTGTGAAAGTCCACAAGGCTCAAATCTCGAAGGCATTAGGAATGCATCACAAGCCGCATAAATTTTATGTGACATTTCATTTGAGAAGTAAATTTGTGCACTTACCTTATCAGGATATTTCCATGCAAAATGCTTAAATACGCCCTCATACTTTTCATCACCTGTACCAAGGACAACAAGCTGAACATCAGCCTGACATAATTCCTCAAGCTTATACGCAACCAAATCAAAGCCCTTCTGGTCTGTAAGACGTGAAACAACACCTATCATCATGCGATTTTCATCTACAGGCAGTCCAAGCTCCTTTTGAAGCTCAGTTTTGTTGACAGCTTTATTCTTATGAACTGTCTTCGCGGTATAATTTTTATAAATCATGCTGTCCTTTTGCGGATTCCAGTCGATATACGAAATACCGTTTACTATACCTGTTAAATCGCCACGTCTTGCAGAAAGAAGCTCATGTAAGCCTTCGCCATACTCAAATGTTGTTATTTCGTTTGAATATGTTTCTGACACAGTAGTTATTCTGTTTGCATAAACCATTCCGCCCTTTAAAAGGTTTGCGTCATCATAGAACTCAAGCTTATCAGGTGTAAAGTAATAATCACTTATACCCATTGCATCCTTGATTCCTCTGAAATCCCATCTACCTTGAAATTTCAGGTTATGGATTGTCATTACAGTCTTAATTCCCCTGAAAAATGGGTTATCCTGGAATGTATCAAGAAATACAGGAATAGGACCTGTCTGCCAGTCATTGCAATTTATAACATCAGGTCTGAAATCAATAGTCGGAAGCAGTGACAAGGCTGCCTTTGAAAAGAATATAAACTTTTCAACATCAAGATGAATATCACTGTACGGCTTATCACCATTAAAGTAAAACTCATTATCAACAAAATAATAAATACATCCATCCTGTTCAAGCTCAAATATACCAGCATACTGCTTACGCCATGCCATATCAATATATATATGATTTATATATTTCATTTTATCCTTAAATTGCTGAGGTATACATCTGTAAAGAGGCATTATAACTCTTGCATCAACACCTTTTTCTCTCAAGGTCGCAGGAAGTGAACCTGCAACATCACCTAATCCGCCGGTTTTAACAAAAGGTGCAGCCTCTGAAGTAGCAAACAAAACTTTCATATTAATCCCCTTTCTGCCGCCATATGCGACACCAATATACATCACTACATCTTATTATATTACCTTAATAGTTCTGATTTGTCAATTCTTTATCAAAAAAACAGTTGTTTTGACTATAAAACCGTTTTCATTTAAAAAATTACTATATATTTTTTAATATCATTATCCTGTATTATCCATATCAGTATAAATATTGAAAGCGTTTCATACCTGTATATCAATCTGTTTTTATCGCGCAACGTAGCGATAGATTGATATCAAGATGAAATGCTTTCAATATTATAAAGATATAGGCGGATATAAAATCCGCCTATTAGTTGTCTTATATTACTGTTCCCTTTGCTATTGCAAGCGGATAATTTTCCTGACCGATAAGCTTTCTTCCCTTTGTAATAACAACCTCTTTGTCAAATACAACATGGTCAACCTCTACGCCTTCATCTATAATGCTATCCTGCATTATGATTGAATTTTTAACTACCGCTCCCTTTGCAATTTTAACACCACGCGAAAGAACACAGTTAATAACCGTTCCCTCTATTGCACATCCGTCAGAAACAAAGCTGTTCTCAATTTCAGCCTCTGCACCATAATGAGTCGGGCTTTGATCCTTAGTCTTTGTATATATCGGTGATGGGCCGTTTAATAATTCTTTTCTTATATCTGCATCAAGGAAGTTCATATTCATCCTATAATATGATGCCATGCTATCAATCTTATAAGCACATCCCTTATGTTCATATCCAAATATTCTCAGACCGTCAATCTTTTTAATTAACGCATCTTTTATGAAATCTCTGTCACCTCTTGCACTGCATTCATCAACTATACTTTCCAAAAGAGCCTTTTCCATGATATAAATATCCATACAAGCATTAACAGTTTTTGGATATCTCGGCTTAACCTCTATATCCGTCACACGGTTATCCTCACCAAGCTCAAGAAGTGTATATCTTGAAAGCTCAGCTTCATCAGCACCTGTCAGGTTTTTATATACTGCCGTTACGTCAAACTGATTATTTATATGATGCTCCACAACTTCACTCAAATCCATATTATAGATTTCATTTCCAATGGATAATACAACATAAGTCTGACCGCTGCGGTGAATGTAATCACGTATACCTGCAAGCATACCGATATTACCCTTTATGCTTCCGTAGCTCATCTGCTCAAGCGATGGCGGAAGAATATTCAAGCCTGCGTGCTTTCTGTCCAGATCCCACGGTTTTCCTGATTTTATATGGTCCATCAGCGATGAATAGTTTGTTTTTGTTGCAACGCCGATATTAGTTATACCAGCATTTGCCATATTTGATAAAACAAAGTCAATAATCCTATATCTTCCTGCAATCGGCAATGCACTGTTTGCTCTTATATCGGTAATCGGCGGTATTTTGTCCTCGTTTGTGAGGATAATACCCATTACGTCATTTCTTTTCATATATTTATACCTCCTCACACTTCTACCATACTGCATTTTGGAATTTCAGCATTATCTGCTACATTCGCTCCGCCTTCGATAAGAACAAGTCCGTTTGTGCACATTTTTGAAGCATAAATATTATCCTCTTTTTCAACTACACCCACACTCGCTCCATCGCCTATAACAGCATTAGCACCTATAACCGTTTTTTCCACTACAGCATTCTTACCTATTTTAGCACCCGGCATTACAACACAGTCCTTTACTACTGCACCCTCGCCAATTTCAACAGCTCCGAAAATAACCGAATGGTCAACTGTTCCGCAGATTGTGCAGCCTTCTGTAACAGTCGAATTTGTTATCTTTGCACCCTTACCTACATAATGAGGTGCAAGAGCCATATTTCTTGAATAAATAATCCACTTTCTGTCATTTATATCAAACTTAGGAGGATTATCTATCAAATCCATGTTTGCTTCCCAAAGCGACTGAACCGTTCCTACATCCTTCCAATAACCTTCAAATCTGTATGAAACCATCTTTTCGCCGTTAGCAAGCATTGTAGGAATAATATTCTTACCGAAGTCATTATCCGATTCAGGATTTCTTTCATCATCTGTAAGATACTTCTTCAATACCTGATAATCAAATATATAAATACCCATTGATGCGAGGTTTGATTTAGGTTCTGCCGGCTTTTCTTCAAACTCAACAATCTCGCCTTCGTCATTGACATTCATAATACCGAATCTGCTTGCTTCCTCCCACGGCACAGGCATAACTGCAATAGTTGCCGCAGCACCTGTCTGTTTATGACGCTTCAACAGCTCACCATAATGCATTTTGTAGATATGGTCGCCCGAAAGAATAAGCACATTCTTTGGTGAAAAGCCCTCCAAAAATCCTAAATTCTGATAAATAGCATTCGCTGTACCTTTATACCATTCGCCTGCCTGCGCACTCTGATACGGCGGAAGAACATATGCTCCGCCATGACTTCGGTTCAAATCCCACGGATTACCGTTTCCTATATAAGTATTTAACTCAAGCGGCTGATACTGTGTAAGAACTCCTACAGTATCTATGCCTGAATGTACACAGTTTGAAAGCGGAAAATCTATAATTCTGTACTTTCCCCCAAACGGCACAGCAGGCTTTGCCACGTTTTTAGTCAGTGCTCCAAGACGTGAGCCCTGTCCTCCTGCAAGTATCATTGCTACGCAATCCTTTGATACCATTTAATTCATCTCCTCATTTTCTCTCTTTTTATTTTACAGAATATTTCTATTCTTAATATTAACTAATTGTTTTTGCGTCTTTTACACGCTTCAAATACATTACCGAATATGCATCGGCAAACAGCTTAAGCGAGTATTCCTGATAATTTTTCTGTTCATTACGTGTTTTGAAGGTTTTTCTGCCTATTTTTCTTGTACCGCCGTATTTTGTTGAATTAGAATGCATAAGAACCTCATAAGTTCCTGCCTGTGTAACTCCCAACTCATATACAGGTACATCAATCGGTGAAAAGTTCACCACCACAACAATCTCTTCCTTCTCATTACGTCTTATATATGAATATACCGAATTATCCTTATCGTCTCCGTTTATCCACTCAAATCCGTGCCAATCCTGATCAAGCTCCCACATTGCCGGATTTTCAAGATAAAATCCGTTCAGGTCTTTCACATACTGATGAAGCTTTTTATGTTTTTCAATTTCAAGCACATTCCATTCAAGCTGATCATCAAATCTCCATTCAAGGAACTGACCGATTTCGCCACCCATGAACATAAGCTTTTTACCGCACATACTCATATAATATCCTAAGAATGCCTTGTATGCACTGAATTTATCATCATATGTGCCGAACATTTTATCAATCAGTGAATGCTTGCCGTGTACAACCTCATCATGCGATAACGGAAGTATATAGTTTTCCGAATACGCATACATCGTAACAAACGACAGCAGATTATGATTTGAGCCTCTGAACAGTGAATCCATTGACATATAAGTAAGTGAATCATTCATCCAGCCCATATTCCATTTAAAGTTAAAGCCAAGTCCATCATTTGATGGCGGTGCAGTAACCTTCGGCCATGCGGTAGACTCCTCTGCAATCATAAGGAAGCCCGGAAAATCTGTTCCCATAACAGTATTTAGCTTTTTAAAAAACTCAATAGCTTCAAGATTACCGTTACCACCATAGATATTCGGAATCCATTCACCGTCTTCTCTTGAATAATCACGATAAAGCATAGACGACACAGCATCAACACGCAAGCCGTCTATATGATATTCCTCAGCCCAGAAATATGCCGACGAAACAAGGAATGACACAACCTCATTTTTTGAGTAGTCAAAAACCATAGTTCCCCAGTCTCTATGCTCACCCATACGAAAATCCGCATACTCATAACACGGCGTTCCGTCAAACATACGCAAGCCATGCTCATCTCTTGGGAAATGTGCAGGAACCCAGTCCATTATAACACCAATTCCTGCTTTATGACATTCGTTTATAAAATATTTAAGCTCATCTGGAGTTCCGTATCGTGACGTTGCCGCAAAATAGCCTGTCACCTGATAACCCCACGAGCCGTCAAACGGATATTCGGTAACGGGAAGCAGCTCGATATGAGTATATCCCATTTCAGCTACGTATTTTGTCAATTCATCGGCGAGCTGACGGTAAGAATAAAAACTTCCGTCGGGATTTTTCTTCCACGAGCCGATATGAACCTCGTAAATATTCACGGGACTTTCGTAAATACATTTTTTCGGTCGGTTTTTCATCCATGTGCCGTCATTCCAACGGTAACCGTCGATTTCACGGTAGACCGAAGCGGTTTCGGGACGAAGCTGTGCACAAAAAGCATACGGGTCAGCCTTGAGAATACGTCTGCCGTCTGCAGTAACGATTGAAAATTTATAATTATCGTATTCTTTAACCTTTTCGACAAACAGTTCAAATACGCCTTCATTTGACAAGCGATTCATAACGTTTTTATTTGTATCCCAACCGTTAAAATCGCCAACTACGGAAACAGCATCGGCATTTGGCGCCCACACCCTAAAAACAACCCCACTTTTACCATTTTGACAACACAAATGAGCACCTAGAAAATCATAGGTGTTATAATTGGTGCCTTGATGAAATAGATACAAAGGTAAGTCTTGATTTTTAGTTTTATGTTCGGTTTTTTTATTCATAATTTATTAGCAAATGTATTT
>JAZSPM010000070.1:0-4623 GCA_045537455.1 Candidatus Ornithomonoglobus sp.
ATTGACAAAATATGGTGGATAATGTATAATATAAATATAGGCATCTCTAAAAACCCCTTTTGAGAAAAAACAGCTATGCACGTCATCTGCTTCGTCAACCTCCCTTGGAGTGCGAAAGCACGCCTTCGGAAGCTTTCCTTGCAGCTGCCGCACCTATCTGTTTTTTCTTTAATCAAACGAGTTTTTAGAGATGCCCATATGCAATTTGTGCATATAAATTTTTAAGGGAGTGGCTGTATTATGAAAAAAATCAAAAAATCACTTGTTTGTGCAACGGCAGTTTCTTTGTTTGCTGTCACCAGTCTTGGAGCAATGCCGCTTAAACCTTTTGATATGCCTTCCATTGCCGTTAATTCATACGGAGCAGATGAAGATTTAAAATCCGGCGACTGCGGTGAGCAGGGGGATAATCTCCAGTGGACTCTTGACAGTGAGGGAGTTCTTACCATTACAGGTGAGGGAAATATGAAATCATGGGATTTTGGCGAATCTCCGTGGTTTTCAAGAACTGATATCAAAAAAGTCGTAATCGAAAACGGTGTAACAAGTATCGGTAATTTTGCATTTGAAGGCTGTTCAGATATTGTTTCCGCAACAATTCCCGAAGGTGTTACAAATATCGGTATTTCTGCTTTTGGAAGATGTGAAAAACTGGCTTCCGTCACACTTCCGAAAACTGTGACAAGTCTGGAAAATGCTGCATTTGAATCATGTGAATCCCTTACATCTTTCACTTTTCCTGAGGGAGTTCTGGAAATTGGCGATAATGTACTGCAATTTTGTTATAATCTGAAAACAGTTGAATTGCCTGCTTCTGTTGAAAGTATGGGAACGGGAGTATTTTCATATTGCACTTCGCTGACTGAAATTAACGTAGATGAAAAAAATAAAAATTATGAATCTTTAGACGATGTTCTTTTTGACAAAAATAAAAATATACTTTTACAATATCCCTCGGAAAAAATCGGTGAGGAATATGTAGTTCCTGACGGTGTGTCGGTAATCGGAAAAAATGCCTTTAATAGTGCAGAACTTCTGAAATCAGTAGTTCTTTCGGATAGTGTTATGAGCATTGAGGATAATGCTTTTTGCAGCTGCAAGAATATAAAGTCAATTACATTAGGCGGTTGTTTTATTAAGTTAGGAAGATATGTATTTGACAATTGTGACTCACTTGTTGAAATTAATGTTTCAGAGGATAATGGTTTTTTTGCAAGTATTGACGGTGTTCTTTTTGATAAGGAGCAGAAAAAAATTGTAAAGTATCCCAATGGATTGAAAAATGAGGAATATGTTATTCCCGACGGTGTAACTTATGTTGGATGTAATGCTTTTGAAGATGCTGAATATCTTAAATCAGTTGTTTTTCCCGATAGTGTAAATGTAATCGGGGATTATGCCTTTATGAATTGCAAGAACATAACTTCAATTGTAATTCCCGATGGCGTTACAAATATTGATTACGGTGTGTTCTATAATTGCCGCAGTCTTAGCTCAGTTACAATTCCTGATACTGTGGAAATTGCAGATGTATTTTCTTTCTATGGCTGTGATTCTTTGATTACAGTTAAACTGCCTGAAAGTGTAATGATGATTGATTATCGTTCATTTGACGGCTGTGAAAATCTGATGTCAATTGTTATTGAAAATCCTGAATGTTATATCAATGACGAGTCTGAAACAATTTTTTCCAATACAATTATTTACGGCTATAAAGGGTCAACGGCAGAGGCTTATGCGGAAAAATATAACAGAGAATTTATGCCACTTGACGAAAATCCCGACGGTTATATTATTGACAAGGGAGTTTCAGATGACGGCTATTTAAAATGGAATTTGGATGATAAAGGAACGCTCACTGTAAGCGGTGAGGGTGAAATTTCATATGAAAGTTTGCTGTATTATTCCATGGATTGCAAAGGCACAGTAAAAAAAGTTGTAATTGAAAGCGGAATTACATCTCTTGGAATGAATCCATTCAATCATTTTGAGGAAGTGACAGAGATTATACTTCCCGAAACTATTGACGCACTTGGTGAACATTCAATGAATGCACAGGAAAATCTGGAGAAAATTACATTTCTCAATTCGGAATGTGAAATTTTCGATGATGCAGGAACTATTCCCGAAAAAGCAGTTATATGCGGAAAATCAAATTCCACAGCCTATGATTATGCTGAGAAATACGAAAGAGAATTTATATCTATTGACGAGGAATCTGTAACGACAACTCAGCCCGTTTCTACAACTACTGCAACGACAACAACTAAATCTAAAACTACCACAACCGTAAAGCCTGCAACTACAACAACTAAATCTAAAACCACAACAACCGTAAAGCCTGCAACAACAACCAAATCCAAAACCACAACAACTGTAAAACCAGCAACGACAACAACTAAATCTAAAACTACCACAACTGTAAAATCAGCAACGACAACAACTAAACCTAAAACTACCACAACCGTAAAGCCTGCAACAACTACAACCAAATCCAAAACCACAACAACCGTAAAACCTGCAACGACTACAACCAAATCCAAAACCACAACAACTGTAAAGCCTGCAACAACAACCACAAAAAATTCTGCAACCACTCTTACAACAACGACTATTACTGCAACTGAGCCAATAACTACCACAAAGCCTGCTGTAACAATTGTTAAATCGGGTAATTGCGGTAAGCAGGGCGACAATCTTACATGGACTCTTGACAGCGAGGGAACTCTCATTGTAAAAGGTGAGGGAGCTATGGAGGATTGGATAATAGCCTATGGTTCGCCATGGTTCAAAAACACTGATATAAAAAATGTAATTCTCGAAGAAGGCGTCACAAGTATCGGTGATGTTGCATTTATGTACTGTTCTGAAATGGAAACGATTAAATTCCCGAAAAGCCTTCAATCTATCGGAGAACTGGCATTTGTAGAGTGTAAAGCCTTAAAATCCCTTACAATTCCTGAAAATGTTGTAAGAATAGATAAAACTTCCTTTGTGGATTTCGCTTCAATAGAGTCAATCAATGTAAGTGAAAATAACAAGAATTACACTTCTGTAGACGGTGTTCTGTTCGATAAGAAAATGAATACCCTTTTGCTTTATCCCATGGGAAGTGATGCTGAGGAATATACCGTTCCTGACGGTGTTACTATAATCAGTGGTTCTGCTTTTAAAGATGCTGAAAATCTTAAATCCATTAAAATGTCCGACAGCGTAAAGGCTATTAGCGGACAAACCTTTTCAGGCTGTAAAAATCTTGAATCTGTTGAATTATCTGAAAATATTACAATTATAAAGGAAAACGCATTTTACGGCTGTTCTTCCCTTGCTTCAATTGTAATTCCCGATAATGTTACAAGAATTGAAAATGGTGCATTTCAGCATTGTATTGCTTTGAGTTCCGTAACATTCCCCGAAAGCATTGAGTATTTCGGCTCACGTACATTTTCAAATACTGCATGGATTGAAGCTGAAAGAGAAAAGAGTCCATTCGTTGTTGTAAATGGCATATTAATGGACGGAACTGAACTTACGGGGGATATTGTTATTCCCGAAACTGTTTTGCATATTATGGGTACGGCATTTATTGATAATCAAGGAATTACTTCTATTGTTGTTCCCGATACTGTTACAGAAATTGATGAATATGCTTTCTATAGCTGTCAGCAGGTTACTTCAATAAAGCTTCCCGATACAATTAAAAGTATCGGTGAGGGTGCATTTATGCATTGTTATGAATTGACTGAAATAAATATTCCTGACGGAGTTGAATCTATAGGCGATATTGCTTTTAATGAGTGTAAAAAGATTGTTGAAATTACAATTCCCGATAGTGTTACAAGTATAGGCAGAGAAGCGTTTGAAGCCTGTTACGCTTTGGAAGCGGTTGTAATTCCTGAGGGTGTTACAACAATTAATGACAGAACATTCAGCAGATGTACTTCTTTAAAATCAATAACATTCCCGTCAACCCTTACAAGTATTGGTTCAGATGCGTTTTATAATTGCTTTGATTTGAAACACGTTACAATTCCTGAAAACATTACAAGTATTGCAAAGGGTGCGTTTAATAGCTGTAACAGTATGAAATCAATTACCATTGAAAATCCCAAATGTGAAATAGATGACAGCAGTCATACAATTTCATCTCGCTCGACAATTTACGGTTATGAGGGTTCAACAGCACAGGCATACGCTGAAAAGTATGAGAGAAAATTTGTGGATATTGAGAAAATGTATGATTCAATTGAAACAGGCGATATAAACGATGACGGAATGATTGATTCTTCCGATGCCTCACTTGTACTTGCGGAATATGCAAAAATCCAGACAGGTGCAGATGAAACATTTACAAAGGAGCAAAATATAGCGGCTGATGTGAATAAAGACGGTGTAATTGATTCATCTGACGCATCAAAAATTCTTTCGTATTACGCAATGGTTTCAACGGGTAAAGAGCCAAGTTGGGATTGATATAAATTCAGGGCATCTCTAAAAACCCCTTTTGAGAAAAAACAGCTATGCACGTCATCTGCTTCGTCAACCTCCCTTGGAGTGCGACAGCACGCCTTCGGAAGGTTTCCTTGCAGCTGTCATACCTATCTGTTTTTTCTTTAATCAAAC
>JAZSPM010000088.1:0-10678 GCA_045537455.1 Candidatus Ornithomonoglobus sp.
CAGGCTGCAGCGAATGAAATCGCAAAGGCTTTAAGGTTTCCGTCTGCAATACAGATTGATACATTTGCAAAAGGACGAGTTGAAATTTTAAAATTCAGAATTGCAAAGGATTCATTACTTGATAATACGAAGATTTCTGAAATAATGCCTAAAATAAATTGCGATGTCCTTATTTGCGGTGTAGAAAGAGGTACAGAAGCGTTTATTCCGGGTGGTGATTTTGTTCTTTGTGAAGGGGATTTAGTAAGCATAGTTGCATCAATAAAGAACGGTAATGAGTTCCTTAAGAAGATAGGAATAAAAACCAATAAGGTAAAAGACACTATGATTGTCGGCGGTGGTGCAATGTCGTATTATCTTGCACAGCTTTTAACGCAGACAGGAATAAGGGTAAAAATTATTGAACAAAATGCTGCTAAATGCGAGGAGCTTTGTCAGGCACTGCCAAAGACCACAATCATAAACGGAGACGGCACAGAGAAAAGACTTCTTCTTGAAGAAGGGCTTGAATATGCGGATTCTTTTGTTTGCCTTACTAATATTGACGAAGAAAATATGATACTGTCATTGTTCGCAAAAAGCAAAACTGACGGTAAAATCATAACCAAGATAAACCGAATTGAATATGACGGAGTTATAGACCAGCTAAATCTTGATACTATTGTGTATCCTAAGAACATAACGGCTGAGTATATAGTGAGATTTGTTCGTGCAAAGAAAAATTCAATAGGAAGCAATATTGAAACAATGCATTTTATACTTGACGGTAAAGCTGAGGCACTTGAATTCAGAATCAAGGAAAATTCGCCTATTTCTGATATTCCGCTTGAAAAGCTGAAGCTGAAAAAGAATATTCTTATTGCCTGCATAAACAGAAACGGTCAGATAATTATTCCAAAAGGTAAGGATGTGATTTCTGTTGATGATACGGTTGTTGTGGTAACTACAAATTCAGGCTTTAAGGATGTAAGCGATATACTGGAGTAGAGGGTGCGTACTGATGAATTATAGAATTATTAGATATACACTCGGCTGGGTAATAGGCTTTGAAGGAGTATGTATGATATTGCCGCTTATTTGTGCGGCGATATACGGCGAACCGCATATATTTATGTTTGCCGTATGTGTGGCGGTGGGTATAGCATTAGGAGGGTTACTTATATGCAGACCTCCTAAAAGCAAATCAATGTATGCAAAGGAAGGCTTTGCGATAGTTGCACTCAGCTGGATAATAATGAGTATTTTTGGAGCAATACCGTTTAAGGCTTCGGGATATATACCAAGCTTTACTGATGCTCTGTTTGAAACAGTATCGGGATTTACTACAACGGGAGCATCTATTTTATCGGATGTTGAAGTATTACCGAAATGTCTGCTGTTCTGGAGAAGCTTTACTCATTGGATAGGGGGAATGGGAATACTTGTGTTCCTTGTAGCAATTTTACCGCTTGCAGGTGGGAGTAATCTTCATCTGATAAAGGCGGAAAGCCCGGGTCCGTCTGTAAGCAAGCTTGTTCCTAAGGTGAAGTCAACTGCTAAGATTTTATACGGAATGTATATTCTGCTTACTATTATAGAAATAATATTACTGCTTGTAGGCGATATGGATATGTTTGATGCACTTACCATCTCCTTCGGAACTGCCGGAACGGGAGGCTTTGGAACAAAAAATTCGAGCATAGCAGATTATTCTCCGTACATTCAGGTTGTAGTAGGAATATTCATGATGCTTTTCGGCATTGATTTTTCTTTATATTATTTGTTGTTACTGAGAAAATTCCGTGACGTATTTCATTCGGAAGAATTAAGAGCATATATAGGCATAATTGCTACATCAACTGTTATTATTTGCATTAACTGTCTTGGTATATTCGACAACGCAATAGAGTCGTTAAGACAAGCATTTTTTCAAGTGTCATCTATCATAACTACAACAGGATATTCAACTGCTGATTTTGACAAATGGCCCGAATTATCAAAGACAATACTTGTAATTATTATGTTTATAGGTGCTTGTGCAGGAAGTACGGGTGGCGGTATAAAGGTTTCAAGAATTTTGATTTTGTTTAAAAGCATATTTAAAGAAATAAAAATAGCCGCTCATCCTCAAAGAACATATAAAATTGCAATGAACGGACGAACGGTAAATCATGAAACAGTAAGAGCAATAAACGTATTTATGGGAGCATATATAGCGATTTTTGCGGCGTCGTTGCTTGTAATCAGTCTTGATAACATGGATTTTACAACTAATTTTACAGCGGTTGCGGCAACTATAAATAATATAGGCCCCGGTCTTGCAAAGGTCGGACCAACGTGTAATTTCGGTGAATTTTCAATGCTATCAAAATGGGTTTTGACATTTGATATGCTTGCAGGAAGATTGGAGATACTTCCGATTCTTGTGTTGTTTTCACAGCATACATGGAGAAAATAAGAGGGTTCGTTTGAACCCTCTTTAAATTTGTGGCTTGAAGCTTGGCATAAGCTGAAGCTTGAATAAATTCATGTTATGAAGCCTGTCAATTTTTTCTTTTATTTTTTCGTCCTCTATTTTGCCTGTGCGGATGTAAATATCAAGCATTGCATAGGTAAAACCGAGCTTTTCCTCGTCTGTCTGACCGCATAAGCCGTCTATTGGAGTTTTATCGACCAATTCATCGGGAAGCCCTGCAAGTCTGCCGATTTCCTTGACCTCTGTTACAGTCAGGTTAGCAAGTGGCGAGAAATCTCCTGCACTGTCGCCATAGCGTGTTGAATATCCTACCCAGTCTTCTGATAAATTACAGGTGTTTGCAACTCTGCCGTTACAGCTTTGAGAAACAGCATAAAGCGTTGACATTCTGATTCTTGGCGGAAGGTTTATAATACTCTGCTCAGTTAATTCGAGCTTTTTTGAAAGCTCATTTTTCAAACCGTTTACAGAATCCGCAACATTTATTGTGTAGCTTTTGATTCCAAGATGTTCAACAAGCATATGTGAGCATGAAATATCGCTCTGTTCTCCACACGGCATAAGCACGCCGATAACTCTGTCTTTACCTAATGCTTCAACACATAAAGCGGCAACTACTGAGCTGTCCTTACCACCTGAAATTCCTACTACAGCATTACAGCCTTTTCCGTTTTTCTCAAAAAAATCTCTTATCCATTCCACACATTCTTTTTTTGTTTTTTCTGCATTAAACATTATAATCAGCTCCTTAAATAATATCTATCTGACACGAACGCATTGTTTCTATTGCAGCGTTGTGTTTTTCAGGCGTTACGCCTGCACAGCAGCTTTCCTTAACTGAAATATTCATTTCAGGGAAATGAGCTTTTAATAACATAGCATTTGAAACGACGCATATATCTGTACAAAGTCCGATAAGCTCAACTGATATGTCTGTTATATCATATTTTGCTTCAAACTCTTTTGGCAAAATAACAGAGCCAAAAGTCGGCTTTTCCAATATTCTTGCATTCTTTTTGTCAAGTGCCGAAAGAATACTGTTATTAAGCTCCCAGCCGTATGTATCTTTTATACAATGCTCAACGGGAAGATATTTTCCTTCGCGTGTCTGAAGATAATTTTGTGAGTGAGTATCAAGCGTTGCCCATACATCACCGTCAAAGCTGTTTATTTCGTTTATAACATTATTGACTATATTTTGTGCTTCCTGTGTTCCTAATGCACCGTCAATAAAATCATTTTGCATATCAATAACAATCAGAATTTTTTTCAAAACAATTTCCTCCTTAAATTTAATTCCATACTTGAATGATATCACTGCAAATTAAGTTTGTCAAGGTATTTTAAGGATTTTTGTTTATCTGTACTGTAAATATACAAGTATATCTTGTGTCGGATTCAATAAGAACAGCATTATGCGTCTATGCGTCTCGTATCGTAAAAACGGTCATATACGGCATTAATAGTTGTGTTAAGATTTAAGTCCTGTTTTTGTTTCCAGAATCCATCTGTTATGTCTACAAGACTGTAATTAAAATTTTTCATAAATATGCTCCTTTTGTAAATTTTTTGCTTATGAAGTAATAATCGGGATTGAAATTTCAATTTTTGTGCCGTTGCTGTCAGAAGAAACAATGTTACAGACTTTTTCCCTTCTTTTATGATAATATGAAAATTATGCTTGACGACTGCGTGAATGTGGGGTATAACTAATGCGTGGGAGTGGATTGCAACAGTTAATCATTGTTGAAATGAAATATAAAAGCGGAAAAAGTGAGCATAAAATGAAAAAATACTTTACATTATTTTCTAAAGGTGGTATAATTGATATATCTTATTAAATTTAAAGGAGTGGGATAATGTTATGATAAAAAATGCAAACTGGATAACATCAAAAACAGATATAGATACATGTCCTGTATTCAGAAGAAAGTTCAATGCGTGTAATGTAAAAAAGGCAACGCTGTACATAACCGCAAAAGGAGTATACAAAGCAGAGCTAAACGGTGAACGTGTCGGTGATTTTATAATGGCACCCGGCTGGACTAAGTATGATGTAAGACATCAGTATCAGGAATATGATATAACTGATATGCTGAAAAATGAAAATGAACTTTTGGTAACCGTAGGCGACGGCTGGCAAAGAGGCAGAGTATATACAATGCATAATGATTACTATGAAATTCCTGATGCGTCAATTATTGCAGAGCTGGTTTTTGAGTATGAGGACGGAAAGCAAGAGAGTATTATCACAGATACTGCATGGGAGTGCGGAAAAGGCAAGATATTAAGCAGTGAGCATTATGACGGTGAGATATGCGATGCAAATCTTGAATACCGTGATTTTGATTTTGTTAATATACTTGATGTATCAAAAGAAAATCTTATTCCGCAAGAGGGAGAAATGGTTATTGAGCAGGAGAGAATAAAGCCTGTTTCAATAATTACAACTCCAAAAGGTGAAATGGTTATTGATTTCGGTCAGAATATCACAGGCTATCCTGAGATTACGGTTGATGCCGACAAGGGGGATGTTGTTGATTTGTCTTTTGCAGAGGTTCTGGATTTTGACGGTAATTTCTATAACAGTAATTACAGATCGGCAAAAGCAGAGTATAAATATATCTGCAAGGACGGAAAGCAGACTTATAAACCGTCATTAGCTTTTTATGGCTTCAGATATGTAAGAGTAAATCAGTTCCCAAAGGATATAACTTCAGATTGCTTTACAGCTGTTGCGGTGTATTCCGATCTAAAAAGAATAGGAAATATCACATTTGAGAATAGTAAATTAAATCAGCTCTTTTCAAATATAATATGGAGTCAGAAGGATAACTTCTTAGATGTTCCTACGGACTGCCCTCAAAGAGATGAAAGATTAGGCTGGACAGGTGATGCACAGGTTTTTGTCCGTGCGGCATGTTATAATTTTGATACAGAACGCTTTTTTGAAAAATGGTTAAAGGATTTAATTGCCGAACAGCATGAAAGCGGAGCAATTCCACACGTAATTCCGGATGTTTTTTGTAATCGTGCAACATGTACCGCGTGGGGTGATGCTTCGGTTATAGTTCCATGGCAGGTATATCTTGCATACGGTAATAAAGAAATATTAGAACGAAGCTTTGACAGTATGTGCAAATGGATTTCGTATATTACCAACACAACAAAGGATAAATATTTATGGACAGGTTCATGGCATTTTGGCGACTGGCTCGGACTTGATGCAAAAGAAGGCAGCTATGAAGGGTCATCCAATAAAGATTTGATAGCTTCGGCTTTCTATGCGTATTCAACGAGCATTGTTGTTAAAGCAGGAAAGATAATAGGAAAGGACATTTCATATTATGAGGATTTATATAAAAATATAAAACAAGCATTTCAAAATAAATTCAATGAATTTAAAACTCAGACGGAATGTGTTCTTGCTCTGTATTTTGAACTTTGCAATGACAGTAAAAAAACAGCAAAACAGCTTGACGATATGATAAAAGCAAACGGAAATAAGCTTACAACAGGCTTTGTCGGAACTCCGTATCTGCTTCATGCGTTGAGTAAAAACGGATATATGGATACTGCATATGACTTGCTTTTACAGGAGGAATATCCATCGTGGCTTTTCTCTGTGAAAATGGGTGCAACCACAATCTGGGAGCATTGGGACGGACTGAATGAAAAGGGTGAATTCTGGAGTGATGATATGAACTCATATAATCATTACGCTTACGGCTCAGTTGCGGATTGGATGTATTCTGTTTGTGCAGGTATTAAAACTGATGAGAATTATCCGGCTTACGAAAAAGCAATAATTGCACCTGTTCCTGATGAACGCTTGGGAAGTATATCATGTACATTAGAGACAAGACATGGTAAAATAAGCTCATCATGGAAATATAAAGACGGGCAAGTAAGATATGTGATAGAAACCCCGGTTGATACACTAATTATAATCGACGGAAAGGAATATAACGTAGAAAAAGGAAAATATATTTTCTGAAAACGGAGGAAAAATTCGTGTTTAAAGAGATTAGATTAACAGCTATGCTTGATGAGTTTGGTGAGATAAAAACCGAGCTTATAAAGAAAAATGAAACGGAATTTGAAATTGCAGAAAATGAATATGTAAAGGGCGGATTAAGTGTAAAAGCATACGGAAATTCATATGTTGTAAGTGCCTGTATTGAGGTTATTCCGTATCCGTATGATTACAACAGATGCTTTGATGCATACAAGGGACTGACATTAGAGTTTGTATCAGAGGATGAGGAGTTTAATGGACTTTCGTTAGAGAGATTTAATCCGTTTTGGACTGCACCTAAATTTTTTAATGATTTTACACAGCTTGCTGATAATACACAGCAGGTTTTAGTACAAAATCAAAATAAATATATTCATGTTATGCCAATTTCAGGAGCTTCGGCAATGTGCTGTGCAAGAGCAAGCGAGGATAAAAATACATTAAGAATTACTATAGGAAAATATTTTGGCGGAAGTCAAAAAATAGAAGCACCTATATGCGTTATCAGCGTGTCGGATAATCCTTATAAGGCTGTTGAGGCAAGCTATAATACTGTATGTGAAAATGGCGTTATAATAACTCCGAAAAAGGAAAAGAAATCATATCCCAAACAGCTTAACGGCTTAGGGTGGTGCACATGGAATGCGTTCTATCATGATGTTACAGCTCAGGGGATAGAAGAAAAGCTAAAAGAATTTAAAGAAAAGAATATCCCGATAAAGTGGATAATGATAGATGATGGCTGGGCAAAAACAAAGGATTTTAAATTGGTTTCAGGATATGTCGATAAAGAAAAATTCCCTAACGGCTTAAAAGCATTTGTTGATTATATTAAAAAGGAGTACGGAATAGAGTATGTAGGTATCTGGCACGCATTTACGGGATACTGGTTCGGAATTGACAAAGATGGTGAAGAATACAGTAAAAATATTTTTTCTGAAAACAATTCCGGATTGGTACTTCCTGGCGGTGAAGAAGATAAGGCATATGCTTTCTACAGTGAATGGCATAAGTATTTAAAAGAACAGGGAATAGACTTTTTAAAGGTTGACACTCAGGGCAACGGTTTTGAATTTTATAGAAACACAAAGGATGTATGTCAGAAGGTTGTTAATATTCATAATGCACTTGAACGCTCAGTGTCAGAGAATTTCGATTCTGTTATGATAAATTGCATGGGTATGGGAAACTTGGATATGTTTGCAAGAAAAAGCTCAAATATGGTCAGAAACAGTGATGACTTCTTCCCGAATAAAGAGGACGGATTTGAAAGCCACATAACACAGAATGCATATAATGCAATTTTTAATGATAATTTATTTTACTGCGATTACGATATGTGGTGGACAAAGCATATCAGTGCAAAGCAGAGCAGTGTTCTAAGGGCAATAAGTGGTGGACCTGTATATATAAGTGACGAAATAGGTAATACGGATAAAGAGTATCTTATGCCGATTATTGATGAGGACGGGAAGATTTTAAGATGTGATAATGCTGCAAAACCAACAGCGGACTGTATATTCAAAAATCCTCGTGACGGAGTGCTTAAAATATTCAATACTGTAGGCGACGATATAGTTATAGCGATATTTAACTTATCAGATAAAAAACAGAGTGTATCAATTAATCTGAGTGACGTGTATGCAACGGGTGAATATAATATGCATCAGTATTTTGCAAATGTATGCGGTAAATTCAGTGATGGTATGATACTTCAGTTAGAGCAAAATGATGTTGAGATAATTAATCTTTCAAGAGGCGAAATCGGAGATACAAGCAAATATATTTCAATAGCTGCAAAATGATATTTTTTAAGGGGAAATCTGAAATTATAAGGTTAAAATATATGACAGATGAAAAACTGAAAACATATTAAAATAAAAAAGTTGTTTTTATGCAACTGTGTGTCGTTATTTGTATTGCTTTTTGTGTTTTGGTGTGATATAATTACATGTAATCAAAGTATTTATAATATAAGAAAAGGAGTGTAATATAATGATTAAAACTAATGTTGAATATTTTAGAGATCCATTTGTATTGATAGATGACGGAGTATACTATGCTTATGGTACGGGCATAACCACATGGGATTGTTATAAAAACACAAGCGGAAGGCTTGACGGGGAGTGGAAGAAAACAAATGAGCTTGTATATGTTGAACCCCAATATGCTGTTAAAGACAGATGGGCACCCGAGGTGCATAAATATAAGGGAAATTATTATATGTTTGCTACATACTATTCTTCGCTCACTAACCACAGAGGATGTACTATACTAAAATCTGCATCCCCTGAAGGTCCGTTTGTGGAGATAACTGACGGACATATCACACCTAAAGAATGGGATGCAATAGACGGAACATTTTATGTGGATAAAGACGGTCAGCCGTGGATGATATTCGTTCATGAATGGACATGTACAGATGATGGGATAGGCAGAATGGCGGCGGCGAAATTATCTGATGACCTTACGCATTTTATTTCTGAGCCTGTTGAGCTTTTCAGAGCAGATGATCCCGCGTGGACAAATAAGAGAGTGACTGATGGTTGTTTTATGTACGAAAGTGCAGATAATGGTCTTATTATGATTTGGTCGAATTTTGATGACGAAGGAAATTATTGTGTTGGAGTTGCACATAGTGACAATGGTTGCATTGATGGAAAGTGGACTCAGGATGCATCTCCTATGTTTTCAAAAAAAATAACAGGGAAGTATGACGGCGGTCACGCTATGATTTTTAAAGATAATAACGGAAAAATATATATGTCTCTTCATTCTCCTAATCGTGCGACAGAAGGGTGCGTAGAAAGGATGGTTTTTGTGCCTATAAAAGAAGAAAACGGTACACTTGTTTGTGATATGTGACATTATATGTATTAAAAATTAGTTAAAAATAAAGGGGAAATTTATGTATTTAATATCACCATCAAAAAAACAGTATAAAGCAAATCTGCATTGTCACAGTGTTATTTCTGATGGAGCAAAAACACCGCAGGAGTTGAAGGAAATGTATAAAGAACACGGATATTCTATCCTGTCTATTACAGACCATGAAACTCCAAAGAGTCATTCTTATTTGAATGATGATGAATTTCTTACAATTACAGGTTATGAAACGTACATACGACCGAATGCTGAATGCAAATATGATGTTTACGATAAAGAAATCCATATTAATCTTTTTGCAAGAGATCCTGAAAACGAAGCGATTATATGCTATAATCCAAAGTACTGTAAGTATATTACAGATGAGGAGAAAGAAAAATTAATAAAGGTCGGTTCGCAGAAAACAAGAGAATACAGTATTGAGTATATTAATGAGCTGATTAAAACAGCTAAAGAAAATGGTTATATTGCAGCGTATAATCATCCGTGGTGGTCTATGGAGTCAGAAGCGGATATAATGGCATATGAAGGCTTTTTCAGTATGGAAATGTGTAATTATGGCAGTTATCTGTCAGGGAGACTTGAATATAATGCCGTACTTTATGATAAAATGCTGTTGAATGGAAAGAGAATATTCTGTCATAGTGCAGATGATAATCATAACCTTGCCCCTATTGATGCTCCTGACTGGGATTCTTTTGGCGGGTTTACTATGATTATGCCTAAGAGCTTTACATATGCTTCTGTAATTGAAGCAATGGAAACGGGAGAAATGTATTCTTCCATGGGACCTGTGTTTAATGAGGTCTCTATGGAGGGTAATAAAATTCATATAGAATGTTCAGAAGTACAGCAGATAATGGTATTTACGGGAAGTAAAGCACCAAAAAGAAAGTATGCACCACATGGTGAAACAATTACTTCTGCCGACTTTGAAATTGATGACAGAGCAAAATTTGTTCGTGTATCTGTTGTAGACCAATACGGAAGATTTGCTGATACACGAGGATTTTTCAGGGATGAGCTTGAATTTTAAGCAGTTGCTTATAAAAAGAAGCTGTTAATTATATGAAAAGATCATGTTTAGGTATATATGTGTATGGTGAACACAAAAAAATATAAGCTGTATGTGATTGCAAAAATTAAGGCAGGGGAGTGTTGCGCTTCCCTGCCTGTTAAGGGTGTGTGAGATTTTTTCTGTAAATTCAATTTTTCTATGATAAAATATTCGATTTTTAGGGCAGGAACAGCCACATTTTGGCTTTTCTGCCTTAGCTATAATATAGCACGAATTTTACGCCATGTCAAGGGCGGTCTCG
>JAZSPM010000194.1:0-21270 GCA_045537455.1 Candidatus Ornithomonoglobus sp.
AACAGTCTCAACAAGAGCCTCCTGAATAACACCCTCTTTAACGTTTAGAGTAAGCTTACATGTACCCTGCTGAGGTGCACACCAGCCTATACCGTGTGTAAGACCTGAAATGTCTTTAACTTCTTTAGCCTGCGTCCACTTACCCTCCTGAGGGATTGGAGCAGGACCGTGATATGTACCTTTTGCCAAAGGACACATCTGTTCTACTTCGCTTGAATATTTCATACTATGTACTCCTTTCAAAAACTGCGGTCAAACCGCTCATTAAATTACATTATACCACATTTTTTTCAATCGTGCAATATTTTAACGATAAATTTATTAATTTATTTTGTTAAAAAATAAACATAGTTAGGCGAGTTTATTTGTGAATTGTATTGATTGATACGGATTTTTACATATAAATTATCTTTTAGGCGGTTTGGGGTCGTCGGTTCTGCCGAGTATATAATCGGTCGAGGTATTATATATGTCTGCTAATGCTATAAGAATGTCGGTCGGAATATCACATAAGCCTTTTTCGTATCTAAAATACTGTGGCTGCTTCATATTAAGCTGTGTCGCTATTTGTCTTTGAGTAAAGTCATTATCTTCACGCAAATCTTTTATTCTTCTATAATAATTATCCATTTAATTCACTCCTTTTTGATAACTAAATGATTATATTGACATTATAAAATATTTATGATATAATAAAGTTGTTTGATAATGATATAGTTATCAAAAGTTACAAATTAAGGAGGTGGATTTAATATTTTCGTCAAATTTTTCAATAAAACTATTGAAAAATTGAAAAAATTGTGATAAAATTATATATAAGGAAAACATTTCCTTATAGGTTTAAACATTTTTATATTTACATCAAAGGAGAGTGATTTTTATGAAAATCAAAAAAATTTTTAATTTTGTTATTTCGGCAATGATTGCCATATTCACCAAAGGAGGTATATTATGAAAAAGAATTTTATATGTATCTTATTGACAGCATCAATACTTTTATTATCTTTTACCAGTGTATATGCAGAAAATATCACAGCCGACGATATTATCTCGGCATTTGACAAGCCTTCTGATGAAAGACTTGAATTTTTACTTAATTTAACTGATGAAAACGGAGTAAAGGTTTCTGAATTTTCTGACCCCGAATTAATTACGAGAATTTATCAGATTAAAAATGAGGATTTAACTTCTGATTTATCAATGTTTTCAAAATATAATGGTGATTTTTCGGCTGAATTTGATACTACTGTTGAATCTTGGCAGATACCTGTAATCAAAGACGGAGAAATTGTTAAAATATACGATTACACATATAAACAGTCAAATATCGACACATCTTTGAAAAATGTCGATATTGCTGAAGTAAAAGACGGTATTGGATTTGGAATGATATATCCGCCCGAAAGACTGACACAAATAATAAATGATAACAACATCGGAACACCGATAGACATTAAAAGCTCATATACTGTTTATCCTTTAAAAACAATTTTTGTTTATGTAAAAACTAAAACAGATGAGTATGTCATTCCGTGCTTTGATGTTAAAGCTTCTCTTTATAATGAAAATGACGAATATACTCAACAGCTTGTTTTTGAAAAATCAAAAGCATATAATGCAGATAAGTTTGTAGAAATGTATAAGAAAGCTGAACAGGATAAAATCAGATGGGCGGAAGAAAATAATGAAAATCGAGTAATTCCTGATGATACATATGCGGTAGGCGATGACGGCGAAGTTATTGTAGTTGCCACAAAAACGCCTGTAAAAACATCTGAACCGATAATAATTCCAACAGAAAAACCAACTCCGACGGCAACACCAAAGCCTGAACAAACGGTGAAGCCTACAATTATCCCAACGGCAACTACTACTGTTTTGCCTACAGATATTCCGCAGGATAAAATTACAGTATCAACAGATAACGGAATCACTGTAACATATAATGATGTTCCAATAAAATTTACAGATGCATTTCCATTTGTTGACGAAAATAATCGAACAATGCTTCCTTTAAGAGCAGTTTCTGAAACTCTTGGATATGATGTAGAATGGGATTATAATACGAGTAAAGCATCAATAATATATACATCTATTAATGGTACTAAAATGAAAATTATTTTTAAAGTAGGTGTAACGGGAGGACAAGTTGTTAGATATTCCGGAGATAATGCAATAACAAGTGTTCTTATGTGTGATACAAGACCTATTATGATTAACAATAGAGTTTATGTTCCGTTAAGAGCATTATTTGAAAAAATGGAAAAAGTAGTAACTTGGAATGATGATACGAAAACCGTTGTAATTGCAGATATAGTTCCTGAAATATATTAATAACATAAAGGGCGGTCAATGATCGCCCTTTTAAATTTATTCTTCGGTTTTAATATATCCTGTTATTTTTTCTATTGTCCTTACGGGAGCGTCATATGCTGTGCCCCATTCCATATCAGTAAAGCGATAATCAAATTTCAGTGTAAATTTATGAATATCCTCCTGAATACGGTCAAGCTCCTTTTGCTGTTTTGCAAAGAATGAGCTTAAAAAAGCACCTGCATCCTTATCATTCATAGCTTTGGGGATTGTTTCAAGCAGAAGCTTCATGTGTTTTAAACACACGCCCTTTGAATTTTCAAACTTCTTTTTAAATTCATCGTCGTTTGCCCACATATATAATAATACATCGGCGTAACGCCCCATTGTATAATTGATTTTTTCACAAACCATACACGTTTTTTCGGTTTCTGAAAGCATTGAAGAAATTGCGGCGGCAGTTTCAAAGGCAGGACTTTTTTTAAATAATCCGCCTTTAGCTTTAGCGGCAGCTTCGGCTTCCTTTGAAAATTTATTCAATTTTTTTCGCATTTCATCAAGATGTGTGTCAAGAACAAGTGCAAGACTTAATTTATTGCCCATATCGAACAGCATATTAAAATGTCTTGTACAAAAGCCCTTGTTGTTGGATTCTTCTCTGTGGTCAGCCTCCATCATAGCTGCACCCATTTCATATTCAATAGCCTCCTGCTCAAGCCTTTGTTCAAGAAAACACAGCGGACATTCGCAGTCGGTTTCGTATGCTTCGTTTACCGGTATTGTGTATATTTGTTCCTTCAAGCTCCTACACTCCTATTATTCTACTGTAACTGATTTTGCAAGATTTCTCGGCTTGTCAATATCGCAGCCCTTTAATGATGCAACATAGTAGCCGAACAACTGTAATGGGATAACCGAAAGTGAAGGAAGTAAGGCTTCATTGATTGCAGGAACCGTTATAACGTGGTCTGCAACTGATTCCATTTCCTTATGCTCTGTTGTGGTAACACCCATAACTACAGCACCTCTTGCTTTAACCTCTTTTACGTTTGAAATTGTTTTATCAAATAAATCCTTGCCTGTTGCAAGTGCAACAACAAGCGTTCCGTCTTCTATAAGTGAAATTGTTCCGTGCTTCAGCTCTCCTGCAGCGTATGCTTCTGAATGGATGTATGAAATTTCCTTTAATTTCAATGAACCTTCCATTGATACGGCATAGTCAAGATTTCTTCCGATAAAGAATATCGAATGGCAGTTGTAGAATTGTGAAGCAAGATACTGAACGTGTTCTTTGTCCTTTAGTATTTCGCTTACCATGTCAGGAAGCTTCTGAATATCCTGAATGAAAGCGACATATTCATCAGCAGTAACCTTTCCGAGCTTTTCAGCCATGTATATCGCAATCAGATACAAAACAGAAAGCTGTGTGCTGTATGCTTTTGTGGTTGCAACTGCAATTTCAGGGCCTGCCCATGTGTATATAACATCGTCAGATGCATTTGCGATTGCAGAGCCTACTACGTTTACAATCGAAAGCACTCTTGCACCGTTAGCCTTTGCTTCTTTCAGTGCTGCAAGTGTATCTGCAGTTTCTCCTGACTGAGAAATAACTATAACTAAATCGTTTTTGCAAAGTATCGGATTACAGTATCTGAATTCAGAAGCCACCTGAACTTCAACAGGAATACGGCACATTTTTTCGATAACATATTTGCCTACAACACCTGTGTGATAAGCACTTCCGCAGGCAACTATATATATTTTGTTGATATTTTTTATATCCTCGGCTGTCAGAGAAATATCATCAAGAACAACCTTGCCGTCTTTGATTCTTGGGCTTATAGTATCTCTTAAAGCCTTTGGCTGTTCCTCGATTTCCTTCATCATAAAATGCTCGTAGCCGCCCTTTTCTGCGGCAGAAACATCCCAGTTTACGGTAAATACTTCTTTTTTAATTTCTTCCTTGTCCGTGTTGTAAACCTTAACAGAGTCTTTTTTCAAGACTACTATTTCGTTATCCTCAAGATAATAAATATTTCTTGTATGGTTAAGGATTGCAGTAACGTCAGAAGCGATAAAATTCTCGTTTTCGCCAAGACCTATAATCATAGGACTTGCCTTACGTACCGCCACAAACTGGTCGGGGTAATCCGAGCAAAGTACACCTAAGGCATAAGAACCTTCAAGACGGCTTATAACCTTAGTCATAGCTTCGATAATATCACCCTTGTAGTAATACTCAAATAGGTGAGCGATAACCTCTGTGTCAGTTTCAGATGTAAATTCAAAACCTTTGTCAGTAAGCTTATTTTTTAAGCTTATGTAGTTTTCAATAATTCCGTTGTGAACTACACTGAAGCGACCGTCCATTGAGATATGAGGATGAGCATTCTCGTCTGACGGTTCACCGTGAGTTGCCCATCTTGTGTGACCGATACCCATAGTACCCGTAACACTTTTTCCGTCGTCTGTTTTTTCTGCAAGAACGGCAAGACGACCTTTTGCCTTTTGCACGTCAATAGAACCCTCATAAAGGGTTGCAATGCCCGCACTGTCATAGCCTCTGTACTCAAGCTTTGAAAGCCCTTCCAGAAGAATCGGTGCGGCTTGTTTTTGTCCGATATAACCAACTATACCACACATAATACAAAACCTCCATATTTAATTTTTAAAACCTTAAAATAAACCATATACTATTTTACTACAAAATAAATAAAATTTCAATAGTTTTTTTGTTATTGTAATATTTATATAATATCATTATGCAATAAAATCATATTATTGATAAATAAAAATATGTTTTTGTATATAAAAACTCTTGAAAATTTCTATTAAATGATGTAAAATAATAAAAAAGTCTATATTGTGACTGTCGTTCGCACAGCTCACTCTTATAAGTAGACATTTTGGTAGTGTAGGAAAGTACAACTTTCATGTTGTAACTTCCCATAAGATAGTGAATAATAAAACAAAGGAAGGTTATAAATATGCACGATATATATAAGGATGTGGCATCTGCACACAGAATAGTAATAAAGGTAGGAACATCGACTCTTACATACGATACAGGTAAAATGAATTTAAAGAGAATAGACAGAATGGCAATGATACTGAGCGATTTACATAATCAGGGCAAGGAAATAATCCTTGTTTCATCAGGTGCAATCGGAGTAGGTGTCGGAAAGCTTGGCTTAAAGCAAAAGCCGACCGTTACAAAGGAGCGTCAGGCGGTGTCGGCTGTAGGACAGTGTGAATTGATGTATCTTTACGATAAGGTTTTTTCGGAGTATAATAATACAGTGGCACAGCTTTTGCTGACTAAAGATGATATTGCAATCCCTAAGCGTAAGAGGAATACGCAAAATACAGTAGAAACCTTGCTTGATATGGGTATTATTCCTGTTGTAAATGAAAACGATACAGTATCTATAGATGAAATTGAAATAGGCGATAACGATACATTATCGGCACTTGTGGCTGATTTTGTAGATGCTGATTTGCTGATATTGTTCTCGGATATTGACGGACTTTACAGTGCTGACCCGCATAAGTATAAGAATGCAGAGCTTATGCAGACTGTATATGATATTGACAGTGTAAGAAAGGCTGCGGCAGGCTCGGCAGGAAGTCAGGGCACAGGCGGAATGGTAACTAAGCTTGATGCGGCGGAAATTGCTACATCAGCAGGTATACATATGGTTATTGCGAACGGAAACAATATGGATGCAATTTATGATATTCTTGACGGTAAGCCTGTAGGAACACTTTTTGTATCAAAGAATTTCACCAAATAAGGAGAATTAATAATGACAGAGGAATTGTTAGTAAAAGGCACACTTGCAAAGGAAGCGGCCGCAAAGCTTGCTTCGGTTGAGACATCTGTAAAGGATGCTGCCCTTGAGGCAATAGCTGATGCACTCGTTTTGCGTGCTGATGAAATAATTGCCGCAAATAAAATGGATATTGATGCGGCAGAGGAAAACGGAATAAAAAAGGCAATGATTGACAGACTTTCTCTTGATAAAAAGAGAATTGAAGGTATTGCTGACGGAGTGAGACAGGTGAAATCACTGAATGACCCTATAGGCGAAGTAATAAAGATGTGGAAACGTCCGAACGGCTTGCTTGTTGGTCAGAAGCGTGTACCTATGGGAGTTATAGCGATTATTTTTGAAGCAAGACCTAACGTAACGGTTGATGCGGCGGTGCTTTGTCTAAAAACCTCAAACGCCTGCATTTTAAGAGGCGGTAAGGAAGCAATAAATTCAAATAAAAAGCTCATGCAGATTATGCAGGAGGCGGCTTACGGTGCAGGAATTCCTGAAGGAACGCTGAATGTGGTTGAGGATACATCAAGAGAAACCGCAACAGAGCTTATGAAAATGAACGGATATATAGATTTGCTTATTCCAAGAGGAGGCAAGGGGCTAATAAAGAGCGTTGTTGAAAATGCAACTGTTCCTGTTGTTGAAACTGCGGCAGGAAACTGTCATGTTTACGTTGATGAAACAGCGGATTTGGATATGGCATTAAATATTGTCATGAATGCAAAGGTACAGCGTCCGTCAGTATGCAATGCGGCAGAGACGCTTCTTGTAAACAGCAAAATTGCAGACAAATTTATTCCAACTGTATTTGAAGCATTACAGCAGAAGAATGTAGAAATAAGAGCAGATGAGACTTCAAAGAAATATTATCCTGATGTTAATGATGCTGATGAGGAAGATTATTATACGGAATATAACGATTATATAATTTCAGTAAAGGTGGTAGACAGCGTTGACCAAGCGATTGAGCATATAAATAAATATAACACAAAGCATTCCGAGGCAATAATAACAAACAGCTACGAAGCACAGGAGAAATTCCTGAATTGTGTTGATGCGGCGGCTGTATATGTGAATGCTTCAACAAGATTTACGGACGGCTTTGAATTTGGATTTGGTGCTGAAATTGGTATAAGTACTCAAAAGATGCACGCAAGAGGCCCTATGGGACTCGAAGCTCTGACGTCAATAAAATATATAATTTACGGTAACGGTCAGGTAAGAGGATAAATAAATGATAATTCAGATTTGTGTGGGAAGCTCATGTCATATAAAAGGCTCGCCTGAAATTGTACAGCTTTTGCAAAAGGCCGTTGAGGAGCATAACTTGGAATGTGATATAACTCTTGCAGGAAGCTTTTGTATAGGCAAATGTAACCGTGAGGGTGTTACTGTTCAGGTTGACGATGAAATTTATACAGGTATAACAAGTGATAATTTTAAAGAGTTTTTTAACGACAGAGTGTTGAAGGTAGTAACAAACGAAAGGAAGTAGCGACAAATGCCTAATTGTCTTACATTAAAAAAATCAAACTGCAAAAACTGTTATAAGTGCATTAGACATTGTCCTGTTAAAGCAATCCGTTTTTCGGGCAATCAGGCACATATTATAGGCAATGAGTGTATTCTGTGCGGACAATGTTTTGTTGTATGCCCTCAGAATGCAAAGCAGATTGTGGATGAAACCGAAAAGGTAAAGGTTTTTCTTCAGGGTGATGAACCTGTTATTGTGAGTCTGGCACCGTCATTTGTGGCAAACTATGATGAGGTGGGAATAGATTCCATGCGTGAAGCATTGAAAAAGCTTGGCTTTTATGATGCGGAGGAAACAGCAATCGGCGCTACAATCGTTAAAAAAGAATATGAAAGAATTTTAAAGGAAGACAATCGTGATATTGTAATTACTTCATGCTGTCATTCTGTTAATTTGCTTATACAGAAATATTTCCCTGAAATGCTTGGATATCTTGCGGATGTTGTGTCTCCTATGCAGGCACACTGTAAGGATATAAAAAGAAGATTTCCAAATGCAAAGACGGTTTTTATAGGACCTTGTGTGGCTAAAAAAGATGAAGCAGAGTATTATGAAGGAATTGTAGATGCGGTTCTGACGTTTGAAGAATTGACAAACTGGCTTAAAGAGGAAAATATTGAACTGAAGCAGGAAACTGATTCGATTGAAGAAAGTCGTGCAAGGTTTTTCCCGACAACAGGCGGAATTTTAAAAACAATGACGCAAGATGCTCCGGGATATACATATATGGCGATTGACGGAGTAGAAAACTGTGTTGCGGCCTTGAAGGATATTGAAAAGGGTAAAATACATAAATGCTTTATTGAAATGTCGGCTTGCTCCGGAAGCTGTATAGGCGGACCGGTTATGGAAAAATATCACCGTTCTCCGATAAAGGACTATATGGCGATTGCTGATTTTGCGGGAACTAAAGATTTTGAAGTTTCTCAGCCTGATTCTGTGGAGCTGAAAAAGTATTTCGAATTCATAGAACATAAATTACAGCAGCCATCTGAAACGGAAATATTCAATGCGTTAAGGCAGATGGGGAAATTCAAGGAATCAGACGAGCTTAACTGCGGTTCATGTGGATATAATACCTGCCGTGAAAAGGCTATTGCAATCTGTCAGGGTAAGGCTGAAATTTCGATGTGCTTGCCTTATTTAAAGGATAAAGCCGAAAGCTTTTCGGATACAGTTGTTAAAAACACACCTAACGGACTTATTGTTCTTAATGAGAATCTTGAAGTTCAGCAGATTAATGAAGCCGCACGGCGTATAATGAATATTCGTTCGAGTGATGATATATTAGGTGATCAGGTGATACGCATTCTTGATCCGTCAGATTTTATGGAGGTAAGGAATACAGGCAGGGATATAAGAAATAAGCGTGTATATCTTGCAGAATACAAATGTTATGTTGAACAGTCGGTTGTATATGATAAGGATTCGCATCTGCTGATTGGTATAATGCGTGATATAACAGATGAAGAAACCGAAAGAGAAAAGAAAGAGAATATCAGCCGTCAGACGATAGAAGTTGCGGACAAGGTTGTTGATAAGCAAATGCGTATTGTTCAGGAAATTGCATCTTTGCTTGGTGAAACTGCGGCAGAAACAAAAATAGCGCTTGCAAAGCTGAAGGAGTCGATTTCAGATGAATGATTTATGTGCAGATATCGGATATAAAAGCATAAACCATTACGGTGAACAGCTTTGCGGAGATCATGTTGATATTGCGGTACAGAATGAAAATTCAACTGTAATTGTTTTGGCTGACGGATTGGGCAGCGGAGTTAAGGCGAGTATACTTTCTACATTGACTTCTAAAATTATTTCCACAATGATGGCAGCAGAGCTGCCTATTGAGGAATGTGTTTCAACAATAGCGGCAACGCTTCCTATGTGTTCTGTCAGAGGTGTGGCATATTCGACATTTACAATTATTCATTTACAGAATAATGAAGTTGCTGAAATAATTCAATATGATAATCCTCAGGTGATAGTTTTGCGTGATGGTGTGAATTATGAATATCCCAGGACTGAATTGAATATCGGCGGAAAAAAGATTTACAAGACAGTCATGCGTTTGCAGGAAAATGATATATTTATTGCGATGAGTGACGGATGCCCTCATGCAGGTATAGGAATGGCATATAATTTCGGCTGGAAAAGGGAAGAAATTATATCTTTTATGGAGGCTATGGCATCAGGAGGCTTTACTGCTAAGAATCTTTCAACGATACTGATTGACGAATGTGATAAGCTATACGGAAACAAGCCCGGAGATGATGCAACAGCGTGTATAGTAAAAATACGAAAAAGAGAACCTATGAATATTTTATTCGGGCCGCCTTCAAACCGTGATGATTGCGACAGAATGATGTCACTTTTCTTCTCAAAAGAAGGAAAGCATATAATCTGCGGTGGAACTACTTCATCTATTGCGGCGCAGTATCTTAAAAAACCGCTTCAGGCAACTTTGAATTTTGAACAGTCAGATGTTCCGCCTATTGCAAAGCTGGATGGTGCTGACCTTGTTACAGAGGGTGTTATAACGGTTAATAAGGTGCTTGAATATGCAAAGGATTATCTCGGAGAAAACGAATTGTATGAGCATTGGAATTTTAAACGTGACGGAGCCTCGCTTATATGTCAGCTATTGTTTGAAGAAGCAACCGATATAAATTTTTATGTGGGACGAGCAGTAAATCCGGCACATCAGAATCCGGATTTACCTATAAATTTTAATATAAAAATGAACTTGGTTGAAGAATTATCGAAGTGCCTTAGACAGATGGGCAAAAGAATAAAGGTAAGTTATTTCTAAGGAGGCAATTAATATGATTATCATAATGAAGGACGGTGCAACAGTTGAACAGATAAAGGCTGTAGAATATGCACTGAAAGACGTTGGATTTAAAACTCATCCGATTGAGGGTGAAATGAAAACTGTTATCGGTGCAATAGGCGATAAGAGACGTCTTAGCATGAATCAGATAACTACGCTTGCAGGTGTGGAAAATATTGTTCCTATAACACGTCCGTATAAGCTTGCATCAAAGGAGCTTCAAAAGGAGCAATCTGTAATTGATGTTGGCTACGGTGTTACCGTCGGCGGAGAAAAGCTTGCGGTATTTGCAGGCCCGTGTGCGATTGAAAGTCAGGAGCAGTTTACGGCTGTCAGCCGTCTTTGTAAAGAAGCAGGAGCTAATATTTTAAGAGGCGGAGCGTTCAAGCCACGTTCATCACCTTATTCATTCCAGGGGCTTGCAGGTGACGGTTTGAAAATTATGTATAACAGCGGTAAGGAGCTTGGTATGCCGATATGTACAGAGGTTCTTGACACAAGAGATGTTGAGCTTGTGGCAAATTTTGCTGATATAATGCAGATTGGCGCAAGAAATATGCAGAATTTTCAGCTTTTAAAAGAAGTTGGAAAATGTAATAAACCGATACTTTTAAAGCGTGGTATTGCTTCTACTATAGAAGAATGGCTTATGGCGGCAGAATATATCATGAGCGAGGGTAATGAAAACGTAATCCTTTGCGAAAGAGGAATAAGAACCTATGAGACTGCAACAAGAAATACTTTTGATATAAGTGCAATTCCTGTTACAAAAGAGCTTTCGCATCTGCCGATTATCGGTGACCCAAGCCATGCTGCAGGAACATATAAATACGTAGATGCTATTGCAAAGGGTGCAATCGCCGCAGGTGCTGACGGACTTATGATAGAGGTTCACAACTGCCCTGAAAAGGCGGCTTCGGACGGTGAGCAGTCGTTAAAGCCTGAAAGATTTGCAAAGCTTATGCAAGAGCTTGACCCTGTTGCAAAGGCTGTAGGAAGGAGTTTGCTGTAATGCTTGGATATTTAGGGCCTGACGGTTCATTTTCGCATCAGGCGGCGATGGAGTGGTCGCAGGGGAGAGAGGAATTAAAACAGTACAGCTCAATGCCTGCAATGATTAAAGCTGTTTCACATGGTGAGCTTGAGCGTGCGATAGTTCCTATTGAAAATTCCATTGAGGGCGGAGTTAATGCAGTAACCGATTCTCTTGCAATGGAAGAAAATGTGTATATAACGGGTGAGTATATTCTTAAAATCTGTGAAAATCTTATGGTTAAAAAGGGTATGACCGAAAAGGATATAAAGCTTATAACCTCACATCCTCAGCCTATAGGACAGTGTGCGAGGATGCTTAATGAGGATTTTGCTCACGTTAAGATTGAAGCGGCTTCGTCAACCTCAGCGGCGGCTATAAGAGTGTCGGAGTCGGACGGAAGTATAGCATGCATCGGAGGTAAAGCAAGTGCTGAAATTTACGGTCTTGATATTATAAGAGAGGACTGTGCGGATGATAAAAGCAATGCAACAAGATTTGTTATTGTTGAAAGCGAACCAAGCGCAGTGGTTACGGGGCATGATAAAACGTCTGTGGCATTCTCGCTTGATAACCGTCCGGGTGCATTGTATGAAGCATTAAAGCTGTTTTCGGATTCAAATGTGAATATGGTAAAGATTGAATCGCGTCCTATGAAGGACGGCTTGGGACGTTATATTTTCCTTATAGATATTGAAGGGAATGTTGACGATGCACAAATATATTTTGCACTTGATAAGGTGAAACAGAATACAGAATATTATAAATTTTTAGGTTCATATGAAATGAGTAAATAAAAACGAGGATTCAATCCTCGTTTTTTTTATGGGCGGATAATATCCGCTTTTTATACATCTTTTTGACGGTATGCATCAGGTGAGCAATCGTTCTTTTCTTTGAATTTCTTATAAAAATATCCCATACTTTCGTATCCTACATTCCTTGCGATTGCATATACGGAATCATTTGTTTCTTTAAGGAGCTTTTCAGAATGTGTAATACGTATCTGATTTAGGTAGCTTGTAAATGACAGCCCCATTGTTGATTTAAACTGACGGCTCAGATATGTAGGATTACAGTAAACATGATTAGCAACATCTGTAAGCGATATTTTCAGATGATAATTCTCCTGTAAAAAATCTATTGCTTTTTGAATAGTGCTGTTTCTTGTGTTATTTTCGTCTAAAAATAGTTTGGTTATATTCTCTATAGTTTCGGGCAGACATTCTATAAGACGCTGAATCTGTACAGGTGAGTTAAACTGGTCAAGCTCCAACGGAAGTGTTATATCCTCAGGATAAACAAATTCACGTATTTTCTTTTGGTCTGCGTAATGCAATATCTGAAGATATACAGAATAAGCAAAGGTTTCCATAAATGTCTGATGTGAGTTGTGGTTGCTTATGATGGCGTCAAGCTTATTCGTGATCTGGAGCTTGTTGCTTTTTTCTGCTGCCATGTTCACAAGTGCCTCAGCCTCAAGAGATGATTCAGAGAATATCTTATTGTAGTTTGCAAGGTCGTATATATCAACAAATATTTTTGAAAGTGATATTTCAATCTGCAAGTTAAGTATTGTGGAAAGGTCATATGTAAGTGACTTTTCAAATTCCGAAAGTGTTTGAATAAAATTATCGTGGCTGTCGGCTTTCGCTACAAAAAGAACCTTAAAGGAATCGAATGTATAGATAAGCGGACAGATAAGATGATTACATCTGCACATCAGATTTTTAACTGCCTGAATAATAGTGTCGGAGTTGAAATCGTTGTTTTTTGATAAATATGAGTCAAGCTCAATAAGATTCAGGTCAATAATTGTCATATAATCGGACGACAAATCATAAGGAAGTTTCGAATTTATCAGGATTTCCTGTAAATGCTCAGCTGTTACCGTGTTGTTTTTATATATGAAATCATAAAGGGCCTTCTGCAGTGTCGGGTTAAGATAGTTCTGGAATGTAATCTGACCGGAATCAAGCTCCTTGCTTGAAAGATGATTATGCAGTACGGTAAGGGTTTCGGTCATGCTTTCGATAGTCAACGGTTTTAATATATATTTAAAAATTTTGTGGTCAATTCCGAAAGAAGCAAATTCAAAATCTGCATATGCACTTAAAAATATCACTTCTATATCCTGGTTGATTTCACGTATTCCGCTTAATAAATCAAGCCCTGTAAATTCAGGCATGATTATATCTGTCATAACTGCGTCAACGTGATGCGTTTTTATGTATTCGAGTGCATGGCGACCGTCATAAAATACACCTGCAAGATTAAAACCAAGCTCTTTATAATTGATTACTTCCGCAAAAACATCAATAGTAAAACGCTCGTCATCAACTAAAATAAGTTCGTACAAATTACTTCCCCCTGTTCTGCCCGTTTGTATTTGTGTATATTGTAACATAAATTTTCAGTAGAGTAAAGCTGTTTTTGTAATTGGTAAAAATTGAGTATAAAAAAGTATGATTTGAGGATATTGTTTATATAAAAAGGTAAAGATTGAGGAATAGAAAGTAAAGATTGTGAATTGTTAGAATTTGCAGTTAATGATAAAATATTAATAGAGTAGTATGGGGGAATTGTTTGTATAAAACAGCTCTTGCCCGTTAATTGAGATTATAAGGAGAATGCAGAAAATGAATGTAGCATTAAAAAAAGAAACAAAAAAAAGGAGCAGAAGCGGTAAGAGAAAATACTATGCGGAATTGTATGCCATGATGGGGCTTCCGTTACTGGCAGTCATACTGTTTTCGTATGTACCGATGTTTGGAGTTATTCTTGCATTTAAGGATTATAAATTCAATAAAGGAATATTTGGTTCAAAGTGGGTAGGATTAAAGAATTTTGAGTTTTTCCTCAAATCAAATGACTTTTTGATAATAACAAGAAACACAATATTTCTGAATTTACTGTTTATTATAGTCGGAATATTAGCGGCGTTGATGCTTGCGATATTACTATATAACGTAAACAGCAGAAAAACAACAAAGGTATTGCAAACGATGTACATAACCCCGAATTTTGTTGGTTGGGTGCTGGTTTCATATCTTGTATATGCATTTTTAAATCCTCAGTATGGTATGATGAATAACTTTTTGCAAAGCCTCGGTATAAAAGAGGTGGCGTGGTATTCAGAACCTAAATACTGGCCGTTCATATTGCTTGTAGTTAATGTGTGGAAGCACGTCGGCATGGACAGCGTTATGTATTATGCGGCACTTATGGGAATTGATGAAGCGTTATTTGAAGCTGCAAGGATTGACGGAGCAAATAATTCGCAGATAACAAGAAAGATAATGATACCTGAAATAATGTCCATCATAACCATTCTTACAATCCTGAAAATCGGAGGCATATTCAGAGGCGATTTCGGACTGTTCTATCAGGTAACAATGAACTCTGCACTGCTGTATGATGTAACAGATGTTGTTGATACATATGTGTATAGAACAATGAGAGAGACAAACAATATGTCACTTACTACGGCAATAGGATTTTTGCAGTCAGCTGTAGGCTTGGTTATGGTAATAGGAACTAACTGGCTGAGTAAAAAGATAGACAGTGATAATGGTCTGTTCTGATAATTTTGGGTTTTGAGTTAAATAGAGAAAGGACATGATTAAAATGAAAAAGAAATCTTTGATTGGTCAGATTGTGCTGACGTTACTGTTAGCTGCTCTTGCCGTGGCGATAGTTATACCGTTTTTGATACTTGTTGGAGTATCGTTCTCAAATGAAAAGGATGTGCTTCTGAACGGATATAAGCTGATACCTGAACAATTCTCACTGGAAGCGTACAGATATGTACTTAAAAATCCCGGTCAGATTTTGCAGGCGTATAAAATAACGGCTATATTTTCGGCATTAACAACATTTTTGGCATTACTGTTTATGTCATTGCTTGCATATCCTCTTTCAAGAAATGACTTGCCGGGCAGAAATATAATAAATTTCCTTGTATATTTCACAACGCTTTTTAGCGGCGGACTTGTTCCTACATATTTGCTGATTACAAAGTATTTGCATTTGAATGATACTATATGGGTATATATTCTTCCGAGCCTTGTAAGTGTGTGGCACGTATTTATGATACGAACCTTCTTCAAGGGCTTGCCCGACGGAATAATAGAAGCGGCAATGATAGACGGTGCGAGTCAGATGCGAACTTTGTTCGGAATAGTGATTCCGCTTTCAAAGCCTGTGCTTGCAACAGTAGCATTGCTTACGTTCCTTGGGAAGTGGAACAGCTGGTTTGAATCAATGCTGTATATAAAGGAACAGAATTTGGTAAGCTTACAATATTTTCTGCAAAGAATAATGCGAAATATTCAGCTGCTTAGAGAATCGAGCGAAAGCGGAACGCCAAATATGATGCAAGGGTCTATGGATATTCCGGGTGAAACTGCAAGAATGGCAATGGCGGTATTGGTTGCAGGACCTGCACTGTTCGTATTCCCATTCTTCCAGAAGTATTTTGTAAAAGGCCTTACAGTAGGCGGAGTTAAGGGTTAAGTAAATTAATAGGAAATCACCTATAAAAATAAAATAAAAAAGGAGAAAATAAAAATGAAAACAAAAAGAATTTTAAGCTGTATTATGGCTATTGCGTGTGCGGTATCAATCGCAGGCTGCGGAGGAAGTGAAAAAACTGCAAACAACGGGGAAACACCTACACTTATATATCTTGTGCCGGGCGACCCTCAGTCAGACGAAGCATCGGTTGAAGCAAAGCTTAATGAAATTATTGAGCCGAAAATCGGAGCTAAGATTGATATTCAATTTATTGACTGGTCAGCGTGGCAGGAGAAAACTAATCTTATGCTTGCATCGAATGAGTATTTTGATATCACAAGTGCGTATGCTATGACGGTACCTGATTTGGTAGACAACGGTTCTGTTTATCCTCTTACAGAGCTTTTAGAGGAACATGCACCTGCACTTAAAGCAGAACTTGAGGATTATTTCTGGGAAGCTGCCAAGGTTGACGGTGAAATTTATTGTGTACCTAATCAGCAGATTGAAGCAAATAATATAGGAGTTTGTGTAAGAAAGGACTTGGCTGAAAAGTATAATCTTGATTTTGATGCTGTAGATACTCTTATGGATTTGGAGCCGTTCTGGCAGCAGGTTCGTGATAATGAACCGGATTTATATCCATTTGATATGAGATCGTCTCAGGAATTTATAGATGATGCATTGGAGCGTGATCTGTCTATTGAAGCATTGCCAAAATCAGCGTCAAGCGGATATGGAACAACATTGTTGAAGATATATTATGATGATTTAAAGGTAGTTGCAACACCTGATTTCAGAAACCATATTGACGGAGCAAGACTTGCATATGAATGCGGTGAAAAAGGTTATTTCAGAAAAGACAGAGCAACTGCGGCAGACGATTCAGCTGACTATGCAACAGGAAGATATGCTTCTTTCACAAACTGGTATAAGCCCGGAGTTGAAGCAGAATTAAAGAACAAGACAGGTTATGATTATCTTTGTAAGATGCTTGGTACTGCTCATGTAACAGAATCAACACCGCTTTCAACAAAGACAGTTATTAATGCAAATACAAAATATCCGGTAGAAAGTATCAAGTTCCTTGAGCTTTTAAATACCGATAAGGATGTTTACAATCTTGTATGCTTCGGTATTGAGGGTAAGCACTATAAATGGGCAGATGAAGAGCATATAGAATGTGATTCGGAAAGTGGATACTTTACAAATTCATCATGGGTATTCGGAAACGTATTTAATGCATATCCGCAGGTAGGTCAGGATGCTGACGTATGGGAAAAGACAAAGGAGCTTAACGACTCAGCAGTAAAATCACCTTTGATGGGGCTTGCATTTGATACAAGCGAAATTACTCTTGAGCTTGCACAGTGTAATAAGGTTCAGCAGACATATCTTGTATCAAGAATTGACAGAGCTGTGGACGACCCTGATACATACTGGGAGGAATACAGAGAAGAGCTTAAGAAAGCAGGAATTGATAAGGTTATTGAATGCTATCAGAAGCAGGTTGACGAATTTATGGCAAGTAAAAATTAATAATAAAACGAGAGGAGCGTTTGGCACAAAATCATGAAAAACAGATTAAAATTAATCAGTTATATTATTATAGCGGCGCTTTTAATACCTAATATAACATTTGCTGCATCAAGTACAGTCATAACAGATAATGATGCAGCATGGACAATGCAGTGGAACTGGGAAAGAAATCAGGAAGGCTTTGAATATGTTTCGTCTGAAATGAGTACAGAAAACGGATTAAAGCTCATTGTTGATACGGAAAAGTATAATGCCTTCAACAGCTACAAATATCCAACTAAGGATAACGGTGAAACAAAGTGTGAAGCATCAGGGGAATATAAATATTATATACGTTTTGATGCGGACGGAAATCCTGTAGCATATGATGCAAACGATAAAACATCAAATCGTGTTATGGTTTATCATCAGGGAAGAAATAATTATGTTGCCAAATTCGGTGTGGGAGAAACAGAAAACACCGGCGAGCCGATTATCCTTTCATATGATTTTGATATAACAACAAAAAATAACAGCTGGTGGAATTCGCCGAATATGTCGTTTATGGGCTTTACATTAAGACATGATGTAGGAGGTGATATCCAGATTGCACATAACGGCGGTAATATGAATATTGAAAAGAATAAAAATATTCAGAAACACAGTATATCAGTCATTATTGCACCGACGGTAACTGATGGAAGATATGAAATGCTTGGAATTATGCTTGACGGTGAAATTATTCCTATGTCGGGTATATACAGTACAACATCAGGAAAAACAGATAACGACTGTTATTTGTCGGATTTAAGCTTTACATTTTATTTGGGTTCAACCGAGAGTGCCGAGCTTACGAATCTGAATGTTGTAAGAGGCTTTGACGATATAGTTCTTTCAACTGATTTTATCGACGGCAGTGAAATCGGAAGTGATGGCATTAATATTTCATCGTCTGTACCGCTAAAAGCCAATACCGGTGAGATAAAGGTTTATGACTGCGACTTTGACGGTGAGCTTGTTGCGGATCCGGGTACAGTTGTTACATATAATAATGATGTAGTAAATGCAATGTTCACAAAGCTTGAAGGCGGCGGGAATTATCGCATGGAGCTTACGGGAGTTGAGGATATATGGGGTAATGAATATACAGATACCTTATCAGTGAGCTTCGCAACTCCTGCAGGTGAGAGTGGCGATATTGATGACACTCCTGATGAAGAAGCAGGCGGAAATAATATTTCAGTCGGAGATATGGTTATCGGCTCAAGCAATACGCTGTATCATGGACATGGCTTCTATGAAGCATCAAAAACAGATGGTGAGTTTGAAGTAATTGTTGATAACCCAGAATGGTGGTATGCCGAGGAAAATAAATTCGGTGAGAATAATTATTATTACTATACCGATAAAGACGGAAACAAAACGCTTATAGGCTACGGAAACGACAGCTGGAATAAGCTTGACCTTGAAATAAAAGCTGACGAAAATGTAAATTCGGGCGAGCCTTTGGTGGTATCGTATGACTGGAAAGCTGATAATGTAGGAAAAGTGTCCGAGTGGGGAAGCTATTATATGAATATTATGGGCGTGTATTGCTTCATATCAGAATATGCTTCAACAGAAACAATGTTAAAGTATTATGAAAACGGAACCACAGTTACCAAAACTGTGAACCTGAAAGCAACAGCTGACGGCTGGCACAATATAAAGGTTGTATTCTCGCCAAAGCTTACAGACGGCAGACCTCAGGTTACAGCGGTGATTGTAGATGGTGAAATTACTTTCTATGATAATATGTATTCAACTGTAAACACATATAGCGATGATACGTTTGTTATGAACGGTATTACGTTGAATGTTGCAAAGCCTACAGAGGCAAAGGCAAATAACGGTGACAGTATTGTTAAATTAAGAAATGTTGAACTAAAGCGTGTTGACGGCTTGAAGGCTGAGATGTTCATGCCTTTGGGAGTACAGAATCCAAAGGAAGCAATAAAGCTGAACTTCAACTATCCTGTTTCGGATGATTTGTCAGGCAAGGATTTCACAATTTATGAACTTGACGAAAATGGCACAGAAACAGCAATTTCAAATAAGCTTACTGTTTCAAAGGCATATGATGACAAACAGGTTCTTGTAACAGTTGGTGACGGCGGACTGTACTATGACAAGAATTATAAGCTTGTTATAAATAAGAATATCATTGTTGAGGATTATATTTCAATAACGGAAAAAGAATATGAATTCTCTACATATGAATATCCCGATGATTTATCGGCAGAGCTTGCAAGAAGCGGAGATACGATAAATTATAATATTTCAGGCGGAGGCGACAGCTTTGTTATTATGGTATCGACATACGATACGGACGGAGCATTAGTAGGCTTTAACAGCATTACTGCCGAAAAGGAAGGCAGCGGAAGCAGACAAAAAGCCCGTGGAAGCGTTGAGATTAAAAACGCAGGTACAGATAAAAAGGTAATGGTTTATATCTTTACCGCAGACGGCAAGATGAAGCCTTACAGAATGCCGACAGAATTTTAATTTAAAAACGAAAAATACAATGATGCAGGCTTGTATTTCTCTATAAAATTTTAATAAGAAAAGGAGAAAGAAAAATGAAAGCAAAAAGATTTTTAAGCATGGTTATTGCGGCGGCAATGGCTATGCAGTGTGCGGTTGTTTCAGTTTTAGCCGCAGAAAGTACGGTAACACCTGTTGCAAATGACAAGGATACCGACTGGAAAATGTCATGGGGTTGGGCACGTTATGAGGACGGTGTAAAATATCATTCTGACTATTCATTTGAGGACGGCTTAAAAATAGTAAACTATGGTGATAAATTTACAACTATAGATAACAACAAATTCTTATCTACAGTAACCACTACTGACGAAGTGACGACAGTAGCATATAATGAATCGGGAGTAACACATTCATTTGCAACAGATGCTGATGATAATATAGTAGCATATGATGCTGAAAACACAGAGCTTACGCTTCATCCGTGGAAGCATAAGGACAGATCGAATTATGAAGCAACATTCAATGTAGGAGAAAAATCAAATAATGGCGAACCTATAGTGGTAGAGTTTGATTATAAAACTGTAAATCCGGGTCATGAAACATATATGGCTGCAAATCTTTCTTTCCTTGGATTTATTGTATATCCTAATTTCCAGGGTACAAAAGTAAGCAGTGCAACTGGTGTAGGACTAAACAATAACCCTGATCAAACGAATTACCGTCAGGATGTAGTTGCAAAGATTGCTATAGGAGAAAATACAGCAGCAGAGGATTGGCATACAGTAAAATGTATTATTTCACCTGAATTGACAGACGGTAAGGCAGAAATGACTGCTATTGAAGTAGACGGAGTTGTTACACAGCTTGACGGCATTTACGGCAGTTCATTAGATGATGTAAATAAAATATTTATTGATAAAATATCCTCAACATTAAGAATAGATAAAACAAACAGAAGCTTAGAGATTAAAAACCTTAATATTGAAAGAGGTATTAACCCGATTACCGTATCATCATCACTTGAAAACGGTGCAACAGACGTTACTTCAAAGAATATAACACTTACATTCTCAGATGCAGTAGCACTTGAAAACGGAGCAGTTAAGGTTTACGAAAACGGAACAGAAATGTCATCAAACAGCTACACAGTAACATTAGGCGAGGACAGCAAAAC
>JAZSPM010000169.1:0-15405 GCA_045537455.1 Candidatus Ornithomonoglobus sp.
AATGATTTTATTTCTATTGAAGAATACACATTTTTAGCTGATAAGGGCTATGATGTGAAAGCTATTTACAATACTGTCAAGGATGTTTATCACGGAGAATGTGTTATTCCACTTAACAAGCGAAACACGAAAAATCCTAAGGTCACCTCTAAAAACCCCTTGAAAAAAGAGGGAAATGTGATATAATAGAGATATGAAAGTACGAATGAAAAGCTTCTTTGATGAAGAAAACAGAATGGAAAAAATAAGTAATACCAATCCCTGAAACAACAGTAGACAAATCTGACAGCATAAATACTGTATGTCGTCGTTGTCCTCCTCACCATACGACAGTATGCTTTCGTCGTCCGCCTTGACATACAGCATTTCTGCTCATCATCTTTGTCTACTAACATTTTAGGGATTGGTATAAAATAGGCGATTCACTAGAAAAGTTAAATAGCATCATAAAATGGGAAATATTTCGGGAAATCCTCAAAAAACATATTGTGCGTAAGGAGAGCAATAAAGGAGGACGTCCATCCTATGATATGGTGATGATGTTTAAAATACTGGTACTGGAGCGACTGTATAATTTATCCAACGATCAGGCAGAATTTCAGATAAATGATCGTCGTAGTTTCATGCGCTTTTTAGGTTTGGAAAGCTATGATATAGTTCCAGATGCAAAAACAATCTGGAAATTCAGAGATGATTTATCCAAGACCGATGCAATAGAAGAATGTTTTCACTTGTTTAATAAGATGCTTGAAAGTGAAGGATTAATCACACGCAGCGGAACAATAATCGATGCTACATTTGTTGATGCACCCCGTCAGCGTAATACTCGTGAAGAGAAAAAAAATGGTGAAATTCCGGAAGAATGGGAGAAACCGGAAAACGCCGCTAAGCTTGCACAAAAGGATACTGATGCACGCTGGGCAAAGAAAAATGGCGAAATACATTATGGCTACAAAAATCATGTGAAATGTGATTCGGACAGCAAACTTATTACAGGCTATGGAGCAAGTGATGCATCACTTCATGATAGTCAGATGTGTACTGAATTGTTAGATGAAGAAGATAAAGTATTTTATGCCGATAGTGCTTATTCAAGTAAAAAAATCGCCGAAAATCTCCCCAAAATACCTTTGTCAATAAAAAAGTGAGCCACATCGCTAATAAAAAAATGAGCCAGTTTTGATAAAAAAATAATGAGCCACTAAACGTTGTTGATTGTTGAGTCAATACGGTAAGATGAACTGCAATTCATATTCATACCAATCCCTAAAATGTTAGTAGACAAAGATGATGAGCAGAAATGCTGTATGTCAAGGCGGACGACGAAAGCATACTGTCGTATGGTGAGGAAGTCAAACGATGACATACGGAATTTATGCCGTCAGATTTGTCTATTGTTGTTTTAGGGATTGGTATCAGAACAAAAGATCTGAAGGTAACTCTGTCTATAAGTGCTGCAAGCATCATCTCATTCTCAAAAAACTGAGTCCATTCCGAAAACTCAAGATTTGTGCTGATAATAACACTGGCTCTTTCGGAACGCTCAGATATGACTTGAAAAAGCATTTCGGATTGATATCTGTTAAAAGTAAGGTAACTCAGCTCATCAATTATCAACAGATCGATTTTACTGAGGCTCTTTTCAAACCTTGAAAATCTATTCATCTGAACAGCTTCCGCAAGCTCAGCTGCAAGGTTGACTGCTGTATAGAACTTAACTCGATATCCCGCCTCACAGGCATTCATACCCAAAGCTATCGACAAATGCGTTTTTCCGCTTCCCGGATTTCCTATCATAACAACGTTTTGTCGCTGCTTTATGAAATCACAGGAAGCAAGCTGTCTTACAGTGCTTTCATTGACATTTTCAAGTCTGGACATATCAAATTCATCAAGAGTTTTCAATGATGGGAATTTCGCCGCCTTTATCCTGCGTTTCTGACCTGTTACCGAGCGTTCAGCAACTTCCTGTTTCATCAGCTCGATAAGGAACTGTTCATAACCATCAGTTGGAGAAAGCTGCCTTATGACCTTTTCGTAGTTATTGAATGTTGGCACTTTAAGCTGCCTTGCATAGAGCTTTATTGTTTCCTTCTGTACGCTGTTCATACGGCATCACCGCCTTTCAGCAATGAATCATACCGTTTCAGGTCAGGTAGGACTGTTCTAACCGAAGTCTTTATCGGAACATTTCTGACTGTACTACCCATAACACAGGTATACAAATTATCATATGAATCCGCATATGGTAGGTGTTTTAAAAGTTCGTCGCCTACATCATTATATAATCTGAGTGCTTTAACAATCTCCTTCGGATTATCAAGCTTCATAAGAAATTTATAGAAGTCATCAGGCACAGTTTCCTTTATCGGTGCAGCATTGTAAACACTTCTCGGACGTTTTTCGATGAGTCCTATGTAATGCTTAAGTTGGTAATGAGTTATACCATGTCGATAATCACGGTCGTATTCTGCGATAATTTCTCTTCCGCTCAGCATCGTTACTTTATTGCCGCTGCCTTTGACAGTTATTGTTTTGGAGCTGTACTGATATGGCACAGAATATTTGTTATGATCAAATCTCACAAGGGAGAAATCATCTGCCTTTATCTGAAGCGTATTTGATGTATCATATCTATACAGTGGTAGAGGTATCCATCTGCTATTGCAATTTTCAGCCATTTCTCCGACAGTCATACTCTGACCCGGTATCTTGTGACTTCTGTACTTTTCACAGTATTCAAGCAGCTTTTCATTAAGCTCCTCTATTGTGGAGATGTTGGGAATTGGCACGAAGAAATTTCTTCTGATACTAATCCCTAAAAATCAAATAGACAAAATCCAGTCTCTACCAGTAATGCTTTTGATTGTGTCAGAAGTAAGATTACAAATAACATCACAAAGTCTTTCAACAACTTTATCAAGTGTTTGAAATACTTGATCAGCGTTTTCTTGATCAATGGTACACTTTTATTTTAGCATATACATCTCTATTATACTCGAATTTTCAATGCTATGGAAGTCGGGGCGTTATTTGACGCTTACGGTACAAAAAACTCACCAAAAAGCCAGATTCAAAAACTCAGAGCCGATGAAACGAGAGAAACCTCAAATCATCGGCTCTGTTTTTTGTTCAGATCTCATTTGTGGATTTGTTCAGCAAATATATTTTCACTGCCATAAACGCAATAACAACAGCTATTATCATAAGATACAATACCACGTTTTAACCTACTTAATATCGGATTTTTTGAAACTCATAAGACCGAAAACTATCAATACCACTGCAACAATCAGGGAAACTGACAAACTTTGTTCGATAGTATCAGGAATTTCGGTATAAGTAAACGTAAAGAGATTTGACTGTGGGAAGAATCTTGAAGCGATCTCGCAAAACTTGTTTTCTCCTTTATACATTCCAAGAACCATAGAAGCATTCAAGGCATACTGCAATACCAAAAGTATGATTGGTGTTTTTCTGCTTCTAATCAAATGTCCAATTGTGAACGAAAGTACAACTCCCACAACAATGAGCATAAGAAGAAGCACACCGAGAGTAACCAAAGCTGGAATTAATTTAAACCCGTCATAACCAAAAATAAAAATTGCAATGCCGAAAGTAATTACCTCGTAAATCACAAAATATATCACAGTCGGTATACAAGATGTTATCAGATTTGAAAGGAAAACCTCCGTACGAGTATGTCCTGATATGAGCTTATTTCTTACATTACCCTGATTGTACTGAGAATCTAAAAGAATTGCAACTATTGAAGCAGATGCAAATGGCAGAATCATTGAAACAAATGATGGCAAGATATTCATCAGAAGAGAACTGTTGTCACAAAAAGCCGTGCTTTCTGGAACATCTACCTCAAAAGGCAATGTAAAAACTGCAACAGCCAAAAACGCAGCCAGTATACTGCAAGCAGCCATAATTATATAGAAAAATCTTGATCTGAATAATTCATAAAAATTTGCACGTAATAAATTTATCATTTCTTCACCTACTCTAAATCTTTCTTATCGAATTTTGCGATTCTTACAAATAATAAAAACGCAAACATAATTATATTTACTATGTATAAAATATTCTCAACAAATCGGAAGCAAAACTGATATTTCTTTCATGATGATAATATACTATAGACTAATTTTAGCATATGTCATTCTTATGGATAAGGCACCTTATTTAATCCATGTATCATTACTAAATCCGCATAAACAGTAAAAATTTCCATATTCACATTTGTAATGAATACTTATTTGTGATTGATCTATACAGAAATATGTTTTTAGTCGCTTCAAATTAAAGAATAATAAACTACTTATGCTTCGCACTGCCTACAAGTTTCATGAAATAGCTTTCAAGGCTCTCATCATGTTCTGCGATATTCATTACCTCGTAACCAGCGGCTTGCAGTGAATTTATCAACTTTGTTGCAGTCATATCACCAAAAATATCAGCAGTGTTGTCATCGATGATGTTGTATTCAAGCTCAAGCTTGTTGAGGCATTTTACAAGTGTATGAGCTTCCGAGACTGTCACACGCATACACTTTCTGCACGACTTTTCAAGATCCTCTGCACTGATCTCCTTGACCATCGTACCTCCGTCAATAAAGCCGTAGTAGGTGGCAAGTCGTGAAAGCTCATCGAGGATATGACTTGAGATCAGCACCGTGATATTTTTCTCTCGGTTGAGTTTCAGAATAAGCTCACGTATTTCAATAATTCCCTGCGGATCGAGTCCATTTATTGGCTCATCGAGTATGATAAAATCAGGATTTCCAACAAGGGCAACGGCAATTCCGAGACGCTGACGCATACCAAGAGAGAAATTTTTCGCCTTTTTCTTGCCTGTATCACTAAGTCCGACAAGTTTCAGAAGCTCTGGTATATCCTTATAATCGAACAAGCCTAAATTGCGGTACTGCATTTTAAGGTTATCCTCAGCTGTCATACTCGTGTAGAGCGACGGAGTTTCTACAACAGCACCCATACGACGACGAGAAGCATTTATGGCTCTATCGTTGTTCTTTTTGCCATAGAGAGTGAATTCTCCTGATGTTGCAGGCTGAAGTCCACATATAAGGCGGATAAGCGTAGTTTTTCCCGCGCCATTTTTCCCAACAAATCCATAAATTGCACCTTTTGGAACATTCATAGTAAGTCCGTTAAGTGCTTTAAAGTTTCGATAGTATTTGCACAAATCTTTTGTCTGTAAAACATAGTCCATATTAAAGACCTCCTTTTCTATATATTTTCTGATGGTTTCAACAGCTACACCAACTGTTGTCAGTAAGCAAAAACTCTGACTCCAATAATATTTTTCTAAAGTTTTTGCCTGAATTGTGAAATTCTTTTTATAATAACCGACAATCTGTACTTTTGTAAGCATTATAAATTTGCTGATTTGAGTATTCGGGCGTGCTTTGAATAAAATATGCACATTGGATTTATCATGATTCCATTCCTGTAAAGTGATATTGTAATTCGGAGCAATATATTCAAAAATTACTTTTGTACATTCTGAAATAATATTATCAAATACTTTTCTTCTGTACTTCACTACTAATATTAAATGATAATACAAAAAATACTGAATGTGTCTGCTTAAGCTTTGGGGACATTTCCTTGATTTGTTCCCACTGTTCATCTCTTAACTCGTATCTTTTAGCTTTCATTTTTCATCCTCCTGCTTTTCCCCCCTTTTTTCATTTTTTTGCAATTTTAAGTTTTCAGTTACGCTCTAATTTCACAATAACTCAGCCTTTCTTTTTTTCGACCGAATTTATTATATCATATAATTTAGAATTTGTCAAGAGAGTTACATAATTCATCCCCCACATCAACAGGTGGGGGATGAATTGCTAGTATTATAGTTGTAAAAAAGCAAAAAATATGATAGAATAAAAAATGTTGATAAAAATGCAGAAAGAAATACAGGAAGTTATAGAAGAATGTAGGAATTTAAAAGAAAGATGCAGAAATGAAAGACAGCATACAGAAGTGATAAAAACTTATATATATTTCTCATGCGCATTTGTTACTTAAAAGGGTATGAGAACAACTTCTTAATGTTACAAAATGGGCATAGGATATACACTTTTTATCTATAATCAGAACATACGGACAGAGTTTTTGTTTCATTTATGCTTCTTTTAATACCTTACAATCAACTATCCTGTATATATTTTCATCTCCAGAAAAAAGTGAAGTATCATGTGTTGCGATAATAACAATACTCTCCTTTGAACATTCTCTTAGAAGTGAGTAAATATTCTCTGCATTTTCATGATCAAGAGCAGCAGTAGGTTCATCAGCAAATATTACTCCTGGTTTCTTGATCAGAGCTCTTGCAATTGCAGCCCTTTGACACTGACCACCTGACATCTGATATGGTTTCTTATTAGCAAGATCAGCTATAGAAAGCCTTTCTAAGAGTTTCATTATTTCATTGTCGGTCACCTTGTTTTTGCATCCCAAACGTACATTTTCTATTACAGTAAGGTATGATATCAAAAAATGTCGCTGAAAAATAAAACCGTATTCCTCTGCTCTTATTCTTTCAGCAATACTTGTGTTCTTGATATCAGTGCCATTGAAAATGATTTTTCCGCCTGTCGGCTTCCTAAGTGCAGCAAGCATATACAGAAGTGTACTTTTTCCTGAACCGGATGGACCTACCAGTACATGTATACCATTTTTTTCAAAACATAGATCAGCACTATCTATTATCTTCTTTGGCTTTTCTCCATCTTTGTATTCCATAGAGATATTTTCAGCAGTTAGCTTCATTTAATTATCTCCTTTCAATTATTGATATAAGATCTGTTGCAGAAAGCTTCCTTACGGACGGCACTACTGCAAAAAGTATTACAAGAACAGGCACTATAAATGTATACATTAGTCCTGACGGATCAAAGATAGACATTGACTGACCCATACTGTCATATATTGTCATATTTGTCACTAAAAGCACACATATAGAAAGACCATATCCCACAGCCCATGATATCAATGCGAGAAATAAAACTTCAAGGAATATCTGGATGCCAATATGTTTTTTTGAATATCCAAGAGAATTAAGAATAGCAAATTCATCATATCTTCCTGAATAAATAATGTATACAAGAACTGCAACTGCAATAGCCAAACAAATGGATACCAGAATATTGACTAACATAAGAATAAGGTTAATGCTTGAAAATTCTTCTGTGAGCTTTTGATCAGCAGAAAGTGAAGAATTAATCATCCACTCATTTTCAGGTATCTTGCTGAACCATTCATTCATTGAACTCATTTGATCTTCCTTTGGGAAAGCAATATACATCTGTGTATTTGAACGTAGAAGCTCATATTTCTCTTTCGACAGCAAACCAAATGTCATTTTAATATTTCCGCCGAATGAACCTGCTACCTCAAAATCGCCTATTACATTACCAACCTTACTACCCTTATTACAAAGAATATCCTCATGCATTATTATCTTATCAGCTGAAAGAACTGATACATCAACATCAATGTTGCTTCTTTCAGCAATATCTGCTATAACTTCAGCATCATCTGAACAGATAATATATGATGATGTTGTACCAAAAACAGTTTTTATTGAAACGTCAGAAACAGTAACATCAATAAGCTTGTCAAGATATGGATTATCAGACAGCTGAATACTGTCATCATCATGTTTTCCGTTCTCAATTATAACCGTAAAATTATTCAGCGGATCAACAACGGCTTCTCTGGCTGTTGCATATACTGAGTTCACAAGAGTTGAAATAAAAGAGAGACAGAACACTGACAGTACAAGTATAAATACAATTATTATTGTCCTTCCTGCATTTTTTCTGAAATACATAAATGGATTCAAAACAATACATCCTTTCTATGGCTTATTTAAATGATTATGATAATTACTGAGATCATATAACAATTCCCTGATGTTTCTTCTAGGAAACATACTTTACAAAAAACGATACACGAATACAATATAAAGGCTAAACCGTTTGTTACTGTTTTCACCTGATCATTATACGGTTTTGATTTAAATTTTTATTTTTTACAAACATATCAGAAGAATCGATCAAAACCCTCCATCAATATAAATAGTCTGCCCTGTTATATACCTCGCCTTATCAGATGCAAGAAAAAGAACAAGAGCAGCAACTTCTTCTGGTTCACCAAATCTTCTGAGTGGAATCAGGGATTTAACTTCATCTATTCTTTCCTCTGACATTAAATCTGTCATTGCAGTTGAAATGTAACCTGGTGCTACAGCATTAACAGTTATTTTGTTTCTACCAAGTTCTTTAGCAAGGCTTTTTGTGAATCCCATTATTCCAGCTTTTGAAGCAGAATAATTGCACTGTCCTACAATTCCGATTTTTCCACTCACTGATGACATATTGATAATACTCGCTTTTTTGCTTCTTGCAAGCATTGTTAATGCGTAACGACAACAGTAATATACGCTGTTCAAATTTGTATCAATTACATCATGCCAGTCACTATATTCCATTAACATAAGCGTTGTATCACAAATAATGCCAGCGTTATTCACAAGAACATCAAGTCCGCCTAATTGCTCACGCACAAATTGAAGAAGCTGTTTGCACTCTTCTTCTATTTTTACGTTACATCGAAACGGTATAACTTTAACCTTATATAGAGAGGTTAGTTCCTCAGCTATTGCCATAGCACGGGACTCGCCATTGAGGTATGTCATAACAACATCTGCACCCTCTGCGGCAAATTTCCTTACTATTGCACTTCCAAGACCGCCCGAAGCTCCTGTAACAAGAACTCTATAACATTTAAAGTAACTCATAAATTACTTTTTTTCCCAATGGAGATCATAATTGCCTCCCTTGGCATTATCAAGTGTTATTACGATCTCATACTTCTTATCTGATTCTGTTTCAATTTCAGTACTTGTGCCTGATGAAAAATCATAAATAGTCTCTTTTGTATCTTTATCGATAATAATAGCATTTATATTACCCTCATTACAAGAACTATCAAAAGTGAATACCATAGTCTTACTAGAGTCGAACGAGATGGTTTTCTTTACCTTTCCGTCGTAAGACTTAAAAGAACCAGCGAGACTTGTAGATGTGCTTTCATTCTTATAAGCCACACGGTTGCCTATGGTGCTTGTGCAGCCTGTAAACATTATTGTAGTAGCTACTGAAACCATTGCTACTGTAAGAATTCCTTTTTTCATAAATTACTCCTCTTTTCTAAAATCTTATCTAAATATAGTTCTTCATGCAGATTTGCAGCTAATGATATAATCTGCAATGCCATCCACAGTGTACAGATTTTTGTTGTCTTTGAAATCAAGTTGAGTACCATACTTATCTTCTATAGCAGCAGCTATTGTGAGAAAATCCAAAGAATCAAGGCGAAACTGGGAATCAACGAAGCTGTCATTATTACCTATCTCCTCAGGCATTATATCCAAGTCAAGTTCATCAACCAGAAGCTGTTTCAATTCATTGATAATTTTATCTTTTTCCATTTTTTTCTCCTTTATAAAATCAAAAAATTTTGTTATGTCATCACAGGTGTTTTACCGAGTTTTTTTTCTGTTAGTTTCTGAATTTCAAGGTAAACTATTTCTTCACAGCGAATCATTTCTTCAAGTGAATCTGTTATATGCATTATTTCTTCTACAAGTTTCTTTCGATCTGATACAACATTACGTGCAATATAATCAAGATTTCTCAGAAAGTCACCCCAGAATCCTTTTTTTTCCTTTAAAATAGTACTGAGTTCTGAAAATTCATGTATATCATACGTTCTACCGACATAATCAATACCTGCTGCAAATTCATTGCGATATCCAGAACGACTTCCCTGTACCATGTTAAGTCTAAGCATCAGAAGAGATAGTGTAACTATATTATCACTTTCTGAACTTGCTGCAAGATTCTTAAGGAAAGTACTCATACACTTCATACCTAATAGACCTTTACATATATCTCTTTCAATTATTGCACCATCAATATTCTCCGGAATAATTCTATTATCAAGCATTCTATCAGTAGTTTTATTTAGAACATTCAGACAAAGCATTTCTCGTTCACGATTTATCCTATTTATATCTTCTACTGTAGGAGAAATAGTGTAGCAAGTATTATCGGGAGGATAAGGAATACATATCCCACCACGATATTTCTGAAAATGGCTGATTTTCATTTTATAAAGATCATGCTTTTCCCATGTATTATTTAAAACTACATAAGCGTATTCTTCATCATAACCTACAAGAAGAAGGGTTGAAGGGTTGTAGAAATTCAAACGTTCTATACTTGTATTTGAATCATCATGCTCATGTCGGCTGTCAAACTTAAAAAGAACCGGAATATCGTGATCTATCAAATCACGAAGTTGATTCCATCCAGCTTCATCAGATTTGGGATGAAATGTATTAAGATTCAGCCCGATATTTGAAAAGAAGATCTCATCTGCTCCAAAAACTGAAAATCCTCCGAAAGGAGCATCTTCAAGACCTATCTCAGGTATGTCGATCTTACAGAATTTAAAATCAAGAAGCTCGCTAAGAAGAAAAACCTCCAGTGAATCCAATTCTATACCATAATGACGTATAAGTTCATAGTATGACTTAATACGGCAGTCAAGTACCACACGTTTTTCTATATTATTATAAGTATCTATTATTTTCATTTTACTCACTCTTTAATATAACTGAAATACGGCTGCCATCAATACTTTTTCCGTTGACAAGAATATTGCAAGGTGAAGATTCAAGCCTTGGTGAATCATACGCATAAAGTACATCACTACCTATATTCCCTGAAAGTAGTTCGAGTGCATATGCTATCATCAAAGATGAACCAGCTGCAAGACCGTTTCCTGTATTTTTTAATGGCATTATAACAGGTATATTTAATTTCATGCATTCTTTAATTTCATCTATTTCACAATCGCTATCACATACGAGCACAGCATCAGCACAAGTTAACCCGGAATTTTTGATTGCATCCTCCATAGCTTTTCGTACTGCATCAGCATCGCTGTTTTCAGATGTTTTTCTACCACAACCATATCCTAAAATTTCAACAAGAAGCTTATGACCACATTTTTTAGCTGTTTCCTCAGATTCAACTATAAACGTACCGCTTCCCTCAAAATATGGCTCCTTTCCAGATTTTTTAATCACATCAGATATGAACTGCGATGTTTCATCTGCACCTATAACAAGTTCACGTTCTCCACCATTGCTTCTTATTATCTCATATGCTGCTGCAAGACTTGTAAGTCCTGACATTTGCCCATCAGTCAGTGTCATTGTTTCTCCTTTACATCCAAGTGCAAGTGAGACATGGCAAGCAGATGAATTAACTACAGTATTCGGAAAAATACGTGGATTTCCAAAACCCGTCCTATCCTTTACTACAGAACTGTAATAATCACATATACTTACCATCGGACCTATTCCTGTACCAAAGATAATTCCAGCTTGTTCCAGTTCAGTACTATCAAGTCCACATCTATCAGCAGCAATTTTTGATGATATTGCAGCAAGCTTGCCTAAACGGTTCATACGTCTGAATTCTGTAAATATTCCCTTACCTTTATTTGTTATGTCATCATCAATGATACAACCCTTTTTTGCAGCTTTTATAACACTTACATCTGCCCCATCAAATGGAACAACAAGTCCGGATGATACAATATAAACTTTTCTGTAACTATCAGATCTCAAAGGTACTGCATCTGTATTCAGATGTGCTATTGCTATCGCAGAATTCACTCCACCAAATGCGAGCGAATCTGAAATTGCATATCTGAAATTTTTACGTATCTCACCCTTGTACTGATACATATCTGTGAGTGTTTTCCCAATAATTTCATTACCATCAATACATGGCATTCCGACTACATTAGCTTGACCAAGACCCTTCACGGAATATATAAGTTCCAAAACTCCTGCTGCACCAAGACAATGTCCGATTGCCCATTTTATTGAAGTTATAACAGGCTTTTTATTATCTGTAAATGTTAGAGAAAAACCAGCATTTTCTGCAAAATCATTTTTTGGAGTGCCTGTACCATGTGCGTTCACATAGTCAATATCATCAGCATTTAAGCCACTTCTTTCAAGAGTTTTTCCAAGTACAGCATTAATGCGTGAGCCGTCATCAATCGGCGAAGTAATATGATGACTATCCTGATTTACAGCTCCTCCAAGCACACGGCAGTAAATATTAGCCATACGACTTTTTGCACTTTCATAACTTTCAAGTACAAGTGAACCAGCACCTTCACCAAGAGTAAGCCCACTGCTTCTATAAAAAGGGCTACATGGATCATTATCAAGGGAACGAAGCGAAGAAAAACCACTGTATACAAAATCAGAAAATGTGTCACTACCACCAGTGATAACGATATCTGCACTACCGTTTCTTATTAGCCTTGCTCCATATATAACCGGAATGGTTCCAGATGCACAGGCATCTGACACAGTAAGTGTCATTGCATCAAAATCAAGCATTTTTGCGACAGTATCTGTAATAATACTTACAGGTATCTGTGTAAGCATATTATAGTCAATATTATTATCTTCATGACTATTCCATAGCTTTTCAAGAGTCTGAACACCGCCACAGCAGCTTCCCATAATTATAGCAATTTTTTTACCCTTAAGATACTGAGTATCAAGACCCGCATCAGTAAGAGCAGCTTTTACAGCATATACAAGCATAGATGATACATTATCAATAAATATTTCAGAATCTGTTACAGGATAATTCATCACTTGTGATGCAACAGAAGTTGAATTATCTTTCGGTAAAACATCATGCATCGGTGCTATGAAAGTACTTCCTCTCCCGATATTTTCAAATAGCTCTTCTGGATTATATCCAGCAGGACAGTAACATCCCATTCCAGTAATAACAATATCTCTTTCCATCTTTTACCTTCCTTTTTACTAAAAACGTTCTCAAAGATAAAACATACAAAGCTTTGAACAAATCAAGATGAGAAAAAACATTAAGGCTTTCACGAAGATATTTCTCTAAAACATCTATTATCAAATATGCAATGTTTTCTATCTTAACAAGTATTAAGACTTATGTATTATTGGTTTTATTAACTTATTTATAAGTCTGTATATAAGTATAACAGAGAAAATACATACAAGCCAAGCTGTAAAATTCTCACTTATATAGTTTACAATTGAAGTTACTTTTATATCACGTACATTTATACCACCATTTGCCAAAAAACTTAAATCACTTATAATTTTTTTCAACGATGCAGATACAAGATATAGGTAATTTTTGATATACCGAGCTATAAATACAAGAATGAAAATAATATAAACATACAATATCACTGTAATCTTTACTGGTATCTGATGACATGACTTTCTTCGAAAAATTCTTCCAAGAGTAATGTTCCAAATAGTATCATATAGATTTGATATGCCTAATGAATCACTAAGCATCCAGTAACCATCCATTTTTAAAAATGGATTAAAGTTTCCGACTATCTGTATACAAGAAAAGGCTATGAAATAACTAATTGCAGACATATGCAGTGCTATTTCATTTACAGCCCAACACATTATAAGGAATACCCCCTGAAAGTACACACCTCCAAGATCAACCACTACACGTTGTTTTCTTGACAAGTTCCAACTATTATGAACATCTGCAAAAAAAACAGGCATTATCATGTAAAATCCCGCTCCTATTCTACCAGGTCTTTCTCCACATGCCATCAATGCCGAACTATGACCAAATTCATGTATTACAGTAGAAATCATTATAAAAAGAAGTACCATGATCCATTCTTTGAAATTCGCATGATATAACTCATCCATTGAACTATTGTTTATATAATAAAAATTAAAATAAATAAAAAAAAGAGCTGTCAGTACACCACATAAAATAAAAATATATTTCACAAACATAACTTTGAGAAAAGAAAATTTTTCAACGACTTTCTGTGGGATAACAGTTATCCTAAGCCACATTCCCTTATCTTTTCTCTTTTTAGTCTGTTCTTCAGTGTCAACCAACAATCCGTTTTTGACGAAGACCTCATTTATTATAAACTGTAATTTTTCTTCAGAAATTACAATATTGTTTTCACTTTCAAGTTTTTCAGGTATAGATTCAATACTTGAACCATTACTAATATACCCGAATATAAGGTACACTATCTCATTTACCTTCCAGTGTCGATCATTATATCCTATAACATAAGAAAAAGTAGCATCTGTGCTATCAAATTTATGTATTGTCACATCAGGTTTTATAGTCACTAACATTTTATAACCTCAGTTTATATGATGAAGCAAACTCCGCAGAAGAGACTATGCTCTCCTGCGTATCTGCTTCAATTTGTTACAATATTTTGGACAATGAGTCCCATGTGCTATAACTTAGCCAACTGCAACTCCGCACACGTTAATACCTACAACTTCACCGCAGCATGCGAGCTCTTCACGTGTTTCAAGCTCCATTATGAGCTCATCAAGAGACTTCTCTGTAACAACTGCTTTATTCAGATTTTCCATTTATTTCACCTCCCTTCAAGTGATCAAAGCATTATCATATTGTGTGTATACCGACCAAACAAAGTCCAATACCTACACAATATGCTGCACATAAAACGCCCAAGCACAATCTAAATGCAGCACCACAAGCGTTAAATCCACAAGCTAATTCCTCTCTATCTTCGAGTTCTGCAATGATTTCATCAACAGAAGTCTCCTTGATAGAGGAATTCAATGAAAACATTTCCTCATTCTTGCTCATGAATAACACCTCCTATAATATATTTTACGGTGATTTTATGAGTACCCTAATGAACCTCAGCTACGCTCGGTAAATGTGAGAAGCAGTGAAATTGGAATGAGCATAGCAAATGGAAATTTCACTGCTTCGGCGAAATGCCGCCGGGTTTCAAAAGTCTATCAACAGGCATTCACATACCCATGATAAAATAGCTGTATGAACAGCAGGTACAAAATCTAATCATCCTTAGTTGAACCCAAAGGCTGCTTCATAAGGGAGTCTGTTCCCCATCATTAAAAAGCTAATCCACAAGCATCTGCACCGCAAGCAAAGCCACAACAGAACATCTCGTCTCTTGCTTCCATCTCAGAAATGACATCCTCAACACTCATTGAATTACCTTCCAGATCAGGATTCAATGAAGCATTCAGTGAACAAAAATTATTATTCTTTTCCATTGCTTTCACCTCCTTTATAATTTAACAATAGCCCTGAGCAAAACGCCGAAAGTGGCAAAAAAGCGGGAAAACAGAGCAATTTTTTTGAAAATATCACTATAAAATATAGAAACAGCCAGCCCGATATGGTATAATAATATTGGAAAGAAAATACGAAAGGGGCTGGCT
>JAZSPM010000022.1:0-4639 GCA_045537455.1 Candidatus Ornithomonoglobus sp.
CACAAGAAATATTTCCATCCCACCTAATATGAAATGGTTAAAAAATATTTCTTCTTGTAAGACTTTTACTAATTTGAATTTCTGATTTTATGCATTGTGACGATTTTTCATATCCTTGCCTACTTTTGCTTGACACTAACATTTTTAAAAAGCATATTGCATTTTATATAAATATTTGATATAATAAGATAACGGATTAATGTGGTATTTTAGTAATATAATGCTAATTGATAATACGATTATTAATAAGGGGAGAGTATTTATGAAAAGAAAAATACTTAGTCTGTTTCTCTGCTCGCTGATGTTGACAGGCAGCGTTTGTGGGTGTGACAGTAAATCCGATTTATCACAAAGCGGAAGTTCAACAATCACTGACATACCTGCTGAAGCAATGGAAAGATTGAATAAAGCTCACGATATAGAGCCTGTAATCGCACCTAAAGAGGAATGGGATACTGAAAAAATCTGCAATTCATTTTATATAAATGGCAAGCAAATTGACTATCCATTTACTATTAATGACCTTGGAAATGAATTTGAAATGATTGATACTGAGGAGTACAAATTTAAATACAATGAAGAAAAGAAAAAAATAAGTTGCTATTTGACATATTACGTAGATGTAGTTGCATATGTCGGAATTGATAATTGCGATAATCCAACCGCTGTATTGGACTGGCCTATTGATACAATAATATTTACGAATGAAGCAAGCAAGCGTAAAGTGTTCCCGTTTTCATTTAACGGTGTAACAATCGGCGACAGCGAAGAAAGAATGTTTGAAAATCTTCCATTTATGAAGGTCTATGAAGCTGGATTGTCGAGTGATGACGTTGATTACTATTTGTCTTACGAAAATGACGATATAAATGTTAGATGTCATAGCACAGGAGGTAAGGTTGAACTCACTTCAATTAATTTCAATATGGAGGAATGATATGAACATTACAGTATATGACTTGATTTATATTATTTCGAATTTGTTTACAGCATATATTGCCAAATTATTTATGGATAAATATCTTGGAATTAATCTCAAATACAAAAAGATGGTATACTTGGTTTATGGAGCATTTTTTCTGATTACAACTTCATTATACTTCCTGTTCTCTATTCCTGTAGTGATGATGATTGTGAACCTACTGTGTTTTTTAGGAATATCATTATGCTATAAAGGCAACTATAAAAACAAAATAATAGCATCATTTTATATTTATATTGTTTTATCTTTTGTTGAAATATTAGTAACTGCACTTACTTTTACACCCTTTATGAGTCCATTTGAAGCGTATGGATATTCAAATGTGATTGGCTTATTTATTGATAAAGTATTGCAGTTCCTTGCAGTACTGATTGTAAGAAATGTTTTTATAAAGAAAAATGAAGCAGATGATGATGTTATTCCGTTGAAAATATCACTCTCATTTTTACTGATACATATTTCAATAATTATTATTGAAATATTCGTAGTAGGCACACCAAATATATCACAAAATAAAGTTATTTTATCAGTTATTGTATTATTTATGATAAACTGTATAACGTTTGCTTTATATAACTCGTTGCTTGAAATGTATAGAGATAAAATAAAAAATGTAGTGACAGCTCAGGAAAGAGATTATTATTATAAGCAATGTCTGATAATGCAAAAAGCAGTAGAAGAAACTAAATCTTTTAGGCATGATTATAATAATCATATGTCAATACTTAATGAGTTTATTTCTAAAGGGGAAATTTTATCTGCGAAAAAATATATAAGTAATTTACGAGAAGAGCATCAAAAATATACCTCAATAATCTATTCTTCAACCGGAAATATTCCTATTGACAGCGTTTTAAATTATAAGTTAAATAGTTTGCCTGATAAAAATATAGACATAAATCTTGAAATTAATGTTCCTACTGAACTCTCTGTAGAAATTATGGATATTTCAACTATTCTGACAAATCTGATGGATAATGCAATTTCAGCATTAAATAAAGTTGATAAAAATAAAAAAATGAGTATTAAAATCATATATAGAAAAGGAATGCTGATTATCAGCATAGCGAACAGTTACAATGGAACTGTTCTTTATGAAAATGGTAAAATTATAACTACAAAGGAAAATAAAGTCAATAATGGTAAAGGATTATCCAATATAAGAAAAGCTACTGAAAAATATAACGGACTGCTAAAATTATCACATAATGAAAACATTTTTACTTCGGAAGTGTTGCTTTACTTACATTAAATCTTGGAAAGTTACGAGAAAACTGTAAATTTTTACAACTTGTCGCAAAAAAAGTTTTTTTGATGTATACTAAATAAAATGTTAAAGTTGCATTTAGGTGTGAGAGACTGGAATACTAAAGTAATTATTACAATATTTTGATAAATTGTAATATTATTAATATAAGGGAGAGAGAGTAAAAAATGATTACAGAAAAAAAGAAAAGAGTAAGTTGCTATAATATATACCTCGAATTGAAAAAAATACCAGGGAAAAGCCTCATCGTTCAGGGCTATCGTGGTTCTTTCGATGTAGTTGATAATGAAGTAGCTGATATACTTAAAAGTGAACCTGAGAATATAGAGGAATGTGGTATAGCACCGACGCTTATAGAAAAGCTCTATGCAAGAGGATATATCACTGATTTTACTGAGGAAGAAGAATACGATTTCATTGGTAAAGTAAGTGAGGCACTTAGAAAGGCTGTTAACAAGAGTGTAAATATTACTATTCTTCCTACATACAACTGTAATTTCCGTTGCGAATATTGCTTTGAGAGAAATCTCCAGTGTAAAGGTCAGGACTGGCTTAATGCCAGGATGACTGTTGAAGTTGCTGATGCAATCTTTAAGCAAATTGCTGCATATAAAGAAGAAGGCAGACGCATAGATAGCGTGTATCTTTTCGGTGGTGAACCACTTCTCTACAGCAACAAGGATATAGTTTGTTATATCCTTGATAAGTGCAAAGAAATGGAAATTCCCATCAATATCGTAACAAATGGTTATGATCTTAACTACTATATTGATATTCTCAAGAATTACAATATAGCTACAATGCAGATTACTCTTGATGGCCTTAAAAAAGATCATGATAGTCGTCGTTATTTGGTTGGTGGCAAGGGCAGTTATGACAGGATTATTCAGAATATTGGACTTGCTCTTGAGGCTGGCTTGCCTATAACACTCCGTACAAATGTAAATAAGAAGAATCTTGAGTCAATCATGGATCTTGTAAATGATTACAAGATGCGTGAGTGGGTAAAGTATCCGAATTTCTTCTACTACTTCAAATCAACATTGAGATGCTATGAGGAAATAGGCGATGCATTGTCAGATGTAGAGCTTATGAGTAAGGTTTATGAACTCTACGGTGAAGATGCAAATAAATTCCGTTTCAACAGCATATATGGTACTTTATCTGATAGATTAGAGTATATGCTTAAGACAGGTTCATTTGCCCCCATGCGTTCCGGTTACTGCGGTGCAAATACAAATATGTATACTGTTGATCCTTTTGGTGATATATATCCATGCTGGGATGTCCTCTCTGAGGAAGAATGCAAAATAGGCAAGGTAGATTTAGAAAAAGGAAGATTCGTTCTTAATGAACATGAAGCAGAATGGAAGGAAAGACGTGTTGATCGTATAGAGGACTGTAGAAAGTGCAGACATATGCTTTTCTGCGGAGGCGGTTGTTCTGCTCAGGCTAAGGTGATGAACTCTGATATAAACAAAGTCTTCTGTGATGATTTTGAAACTATTTTCAATGAAGTTGCAATAAGAGTATGCGAAGATCATATTCTTAATATGAACAGTGAAAAATAGAGTTCAAAATTCTTTGACAGATAACATTGTATTATATCTTCACTTTGATTATTGTTAAATTAGAGATGAGCAAAACACCCAAATAGATTACCCTCGAACACAACGAAGGCAAAAACTGGCAGTTCAAAAGATAAACAAAGTACAAAAATGATGAAAAATTGCATAGCAAAGCTGACCTTAGCCTGAAAAGGCAAAAGCCTGTTGAAAACTATGAAGTTTAAGTTTTAAGCGATGTGCTTGACAGATTTAAGGCAACGGTAAGAGCAATCGGATTTTAGTGACAACAGAGGCATAAGCGACAGCCAGCGAGGCATTATGAGCAACCGTGTTCAGATTTTGTGCTTGATTTAATCCATGAATCCAAAGGTGTCTCTGACCAGTCTGTTTAAAACGTGAATTGTAGCGTTCAGCTTCGGTACGAAGTGCGTAAATCTTTTTAAAAGAAGCACATTCACGGTAAATTGAAAGTCTGTAATCATCAGGAACTGTAACGTATTTTGTACAGCCACGATTCTTTTTGCCATTATTCCAATTCTTGTGATTGCACGGACAGGAGCCAGACTTAGAACATTTGAAAGGACAGGAATATTTCTGACGTGTTCTGCCATTATCAGAGAGTTTACCATCCTTGTGCATAGCAAGTCTGGCTTCACAAATAGTGTGACCTGTTGAAAGTTTCTTAGGATTTTTCGTGTTTCGCTTGTTAAGTGGAATAACACATTCTCCGTGATAAACATCCTTGACAGTATTGTAAATAGCTTTCACATCATAGCCCTTATCAGCTAAAAATGTGTATTCTTCAATAGAAATAAAATCATT
>JAZSPM010000014.1:0-28135 GCA_045537455.1 Candidatus Ornithomonoglobus sp.
AACGTTAGTTTCAAAAGTATACAGAAAGTTTAAAGAAAATCCGCTTGTTGAAAATGCTTTTTACGGGATACGTCCTGTTGTAACGGGAATGATTGCATCAGCAGGTCTGCTTCTTTTACAGCAGGGCTTGCTTGACGGAGCAATGCCTGAATTCATATCGTTTGGTAAATGGATAAATGATTTATGGCGTATCATAGATTTTAAAGCAGTTATTCTTTTTGTAGCTGTGCTTGCAGGTATAAAGAAATTCAAGCTTCACCCTATTGTTTTTATTGCGGCATCGGGAGTTTTGGGTGCAGTATTTTCTATGTAATAGGGAGAATATAAAATGAAGAAATTAAATTTTTTTGCTGTAGTAGCAGCTTTTATGCTTATAACTACAGCGTATGCAGAAGAGCTTGTTTTACGCGGCTCTGATTTTTCTCAAAGATATATTGATTATATGGAGTTATCTGAAGAGGAAAGAAAAGGTTTGATAGAGCCTTTTCCTGTTGATATTGTTGGTGTAAGCAGTCCTTTCAGTATGTTTTCTGTTTTACCTGAAAAATATGATATAAGGGAAACGGATTACAAAATCACTGTCAGAAATCAGCAAAATACAGAATCCTGCTGGGCATTTTCGGCAACGTCCAATTTGTCTGCATATTTAAAAAAGAATGGTGAAAATGAATTTATTTTTTCACCTCGTCACATGGAAAATCAAACGGCTCAAAATCCTGATGATTTAACTAATATCTGGGCTTTTGGAGCTTTTAATAGTAATAATAATGTTGTTATTAAGCCAAGACCTATTAACTCAGGAGGAAATGCGTCTATATCTACTGCATATTTTATGAACGGAAACGGTCCTGTTCTTGAAAGTGATATGCCGTTTAAAAATGATGTTATTCCTGAAAATACAGCGGCTTTACATAAGCCTGTTGCGGCGCGTGTTCTTGATTATGAATATCTCCCGACAGATTCAAGCACAGCTATGTTGGAAGCCATTAAGAAAAGCATATATAATAATGGCTCCGCAAGTATAAATATATTATGGAATAATTATTACTGCAACAGTAATGGTGCATATTATAACCCAAATCCTAATACTAAAATTAACCATGCCATTCTTGCTGTTGGTTGGGATGATAATTATCCTAAAGAAAATTTTAAATATCAGCCGCCGAATGACGGTGCACTTATTATTCAAAATAGCTGGGGAGAAAATACAGGAGATAACGGATATTATTATATTTCTTACTACGAAATGTCAATTTATTCTGCGGCATCTACGGTACTTAGTGCAGAGAAGGAAATTGAATATGATAACAGATATATCCATGACCCTCTGGGCTGGAACGGATGGCGTTATTATACATACGAGAATTCAGACATGGCTTATCATACCGTCTACGGTGCAAATGTGTTTAAAAAGCCAGAAGGAACAGAAGAATTAACAGAGGTTACTTTTGGAAATAACGGCGCTACAGGATACATAATTTATGTTAATCCAACAAATGGTAGCCTTAATAATTTATAGGAGGTAGAATCTGGTTATCTTGATTTTTCGGGTTATAAAACTGTAAAATTGGAGAACCCTGTTATGCTTACGGGAAAAGAATTTGTAGTTGCGGTAAAATATACATCTGTTGGAGGAGCATTGTTGCCGGTAGAAACAATTCCTTTGGATGATAACGGTAATAATGCGGGAGGTATTTTTTCTATAGCTTCTGCACAGCCAAATACAAGCTATATATCATGGGATCAAACAAATTGGTATGATATAAGCAAGAATAATAATGCAAACTGCTCAATCAAAGCATTCACAAAAAACGTAACCCCAAAAACAAAAATTTCTTTTGTTAAATCAGACGAAAAGCTTCTTGTTTCAATGACAGACAAAAACAGCTTGAAGCTATTGCCTAATGCTGACGGAACATATTCAGTTCCTGAGGGTACATATGATTATTTAATTTCGGTTTACGGTAATGAAAATGCTGTAAAAGGCAAATTCAAAGCTGTTGGCGAGAGCAAAACGCTGTATGCATATCTGAACCCTGTTGATATATCAACGGCAAAAGCATCGTTAGACAGTATCATAAGCTCATACGGTCAGACTGCAACGACACAGAGTCTTAACGATAAGCTTGGAAAAGCTGTAGGTTCAACATTCTCATTTGAACCGAACGCTGATTTTTCTGTTGTGCCTCCTACGGATAAGCTAAACGGAAAATTAGACGGCTCTGTAACGCTTTACGATACTTTCAAAAACACAAATACTCTTGCTGACTATGATAATATAAAGCTGTATAAAGCAAGCATTGCAAAAAATGCTTCTGATATTAGTGTTACAGGTAATTCAAATACAAAAGCAAAATTGATTATTGCAAATTATAACGAAAGTGGAGCGTTAATTTCCGCTACACAGCATGATATAGATGTTTCCGAAGACGATACAGATACTGTGTCATATACAAGCGGAACAAACACAAAAATATTCCTATGGGATGACGAAAGAGCATACCCATATGCAGAAAGGAAATAAAATGATAGTAGGTATTAAACACGCCATTTTGCATATTCTTGATGCAAATTCAGGCGTTACGGTATATTCGGATAAGGAGCTTGACGTCTCCGATGCAGGAATAAATAATTTTATTACAAAACACATTGATAAAATCTGCGAGAGTGCAGGGCTTAGGACCGGCGAGTTCAATTCCAACAGCGGATTTTTATATCATTTGAAGCAATATCTTGAGAAAAACGAGAATGAGCGTGATTTAAAGAGCTTGTCGCTGTTCATTGCGGAAAAGCTTTATGAGGGGATTGCATCTGCTGAGAATACGGAGTCATGCGATGTTCTTGTATGTGATTGTTATATTAATGAAACTCCGACTCTTGCTGTTTTGAAATGTGACAATAAAATCGGATATACGCATCAGGTTCTTCAGGAGGATGGAGCTGTTTCTAACAATCTCATTAACCATTATGCAATTCTTCCGTCAACATCTCAGAGAATTTCGGAATGTGCATTCATAAATCAGAATGATTTTTCAATTAAATATTCAGGAAAGAAACGCAAAATCGACGGTGAAAATGTTGATATTATAGCAGAAATGCTTCTTGAATGTGTATTTGACCTTTCTCCAAGAGAAACAATAAATGCAGTTAATAAGATTGCAAAAAAGGTTACAACCGAAAACGGCGGTGACACAATCGAAACAAGTGCAAGAATGAAGCAGTACATAATGGAAAATATTGAGGAGAATGATTTTGAGTACATAAAGCCCGAACAGATAGCGGAAACGGTATTTGACGGCAGGCCTGTAATGAAAAGCGAATTTCTTGAAAAAATCAGAGATGCAGAAGTCCCCGAACAGGTTGAGGTTACAACCTATGTAACAAAGAAAATGACATCAAACATCAAAATTACAACTGATATAGGTGTTGAAGTATCGTTCCCTGCAGAGTATTATAAGGACAATAACTATATTGAAATTATAAATAATGAGGACGGAACGATTTCAATTAAGATAAACAAAATAAACGAAATGACAAATAAATAATATATGAGCAGGCTGTAAAAACTCGTATGTAGGAAATTGTTAAACCCTAAAAGCAGGGAACGGCAGTTTCTGACGTTACGAAAATTTTTACAGTCTGTTTTTTTACGAAAAAGTTTCGTAACAGGGGGACTTGACATGCACTATTTTGTGATATATAATTTTAATGATGATAAGAAAAGAGGAGTAATTTTAAATGGAAAATGAAGTAAAAGAACAAAAGAAAGAGGCGTTTAAAGGCTTTGATTCGCCTGAGTATAAACGCTCAAGAGGTGCTTATATGACTCAGTGCACTGTTGAATATTTTGTAACACTGCTCGTAACGGACGCATTCCTTGCAAAGCTCTTGACAAGTATCGGTATAAGCGATGCATTGACAGGTATTATCTCGTCATTTATTACGCTTGCATTTGTTATTCAGCTTATGTCAATCTTTCTTGTGAGAATGAAAATGAGTACAAAAAAGCTTGTAATGATATTTGATACAATGAGTATATTCTTCTTTATGCTTTTGTATTTTATACCATTCCTGCCTGTTGGTCAAACAACAAAAACAGTGATTGTAATGCTGAGTATTCTGATGGCATATGTCGGGAAATATTTAATTTTGTCGATATGCTTCAAATGGGCAAACGCATTTGTTGAGCCTACAAAGCGTGCGGATTATTCGGCAACAAAGGAAATGATTTCGCTTTTTTCAGGTATGATTTTTACTGCTGTTATAGGCTACATAATTGATAAATACGAAGGCTTGGGCAACCTTGAAGGTGGATTTTTGTTCATTGCAATTTCGCTGTTAATATTGAATATATGTAACTTTATATGTCTGTCAATGATAAAGAAAGAGGACGCAAGCGAGCACGCAGGTGACCATCAGCCGTTAAGAGTAATTGCAAAGCATACGCTTGGCAACAAAAATTTCAGAAACGTAATAATCCTGACGGTTCTTTGGGATGTAGCAAGATATTTCACTGTAGGATTTTTGGGAGTGTTCAAAACAAAGGACTTGCTTATCTCGGTTTTTGCGGTACAGGTTATAAATATAGTTGCTAACTTTGTAAGATTGCTTATATCAAAGCCTTTTGGAAGATATTCAGACAGAACCTCATATGCAAAGGGCTTTGAGCTTGGAATGATTATTGCGGCTGCGGCATTTTTTATAAATATGTTTACAACCAAGACCACATGGTTCTTTATTATAATTTATACTGTACTTTATAACTGCAGTGTTGCAGGAACAAATCAGAACTCGTTCAATATTTCATACAGCTATGTTGATTCAAAATACATAACGCAGGCTATGGCATTCAAGAACAGCATCGGTGGCTTGTTCGGCTTCGGAGCATCACTGCTTGGCGGTAAGATTTTATCGGCAATACAGGCAAACGGAAATCAGCTGTTCGGTATTCATGTTTATGGTCAGCAGGTGCTTTCTGCAATATCGTTTGTTATACTTATAGTAGCAATTATATTCACTAAAAAGGTTATAGAAAAGCAGAAGGTTATGGTTCAGTAAGGAGGACTGATTATGACTATGGCACAGCTCGCCGCACTTGCAGGTGTGTCGGTTTCTACAGTCTCGAAGGCGTTTTCGGGTAGTAATGAAATCAGCGAGGAAAAGCGCGAGCATATTTTTAAAATAGCACGCAAAGAGGGTTGCTATGATAAATACACCAAAAACCCGTACAACCGAAATGTTATTGCGGTAATATGCCCTGAATTTAAGAGCAGATTATATTCTGAACAGCTTTCACTATTGGAAAGTGAAATAAAAAAGAGAGACGCTACAATGATTGTAAGCTGTACGGATTTCAACTATGAGCGTGAGGAAGAACTTTTGACGTTTTTTTCCGAATACTCAAAGGTTGACGGAATAATTGTTTACGGTATGCACTCCGAAAAAGAATTTTCGTTGCCGATTGTGTCAATGAGCGAAACTCATAATAATTGCGATTCTGTTCATGTATCAAGTGAAACTGCAGTGACAGAAGCAATAAAGCATTTTAAGGAATACGGACATCGTGACATTGCGTTTATCGGAGAAACGCTTACTGTATCAAAGCAGGATACGTTTAAAAAAGCAATGCAGAAAAACAAGCTTACCATTAATGATGAATACATAATAGAGGGCAAAGGGCGTTTTGAATCTGCGGGCTATACGGCAATGAACAAGCTGTTTGAGCTTAAAAAGCCTCCGACAGCCATTCTTGCGGCTTATGACGACATAGCCATAGGAGCTATGAAAAGTATCTATGAGCATGGCTTGAAAATTCCTGACGATATTTCAATCATAGGCATGGATAATATTAAGGAAACACCATACCTGAGTGTTCCGCTGACATCAATTACCTCATATAACGAGGACTTGTGTCAGATTGCGGTAGATATGCTGTTTGAAAAAATAAAAGGCAGGAAATTAATAAAGAATATAAAGCTTTCACGGGAGCTTATTAAAAGAGGCTCAGTAGGGAAAGTTAAAAAAACCGAATAAATGCTTTAAGCATTCCTTCGGATTAAAAAATAAATATAAATAGATAATTGCGAAATAGCATTTTTCGGGCTGTCGAGGATGCCAGCCCCTACATTTTGTGTTATAACTTCGCAGTTTTTACAAAATATCGTAGGGGACGGCCTCCCGGACGTCCCGTTCAGACTATTTAGCAATTGCTTTATAAATATAAAAAAAAGCAAGATGAAAAATGAAATTCAATCCACAAAACAAAATTGGCAAAATCAAGCCGATGCATGCAGTCAACAATGGACCTATTAAGGGAAGAAGCGACCAGACAAGAAGTAACTTTAACGCATACAAAGAGGCAGGAATCCCGTATGCAAGAAACCACGATGCATCTCATTGTTCAACCTATGGAGGATGTCACAGTGTTGATGTAAACTGTATTTTTATAGATTTTTCAAGAGATGTAAATGACCCGTCAGCATATGATTTTGCATGTACCGATAAGTACATAAGAGAAACGCTTGATGCAGGAACAGAAACATATTACCGTCTTGGTGCTTCAATAGAGCATTGGATAAAGAAATATAATACGCTTCCTCCTGCGGATTTCAATAAATGGGCACAGATTTGCGAGCATATTATAAGACACTATAACGAGGGTTGGGCAGACGGATTTAATTATAATATACAGTATTGGGAAATCTGGAACGAGCCTGATTTAGATGAGGACGATAGCCCGAATAAGCGTACATGGGGCGGAACAAAGGCACAGTTCTTTGACTTTTATGAGATTGCGGCAAAGCATCTGAAATCATGCTTCCCTAATTTAAAAATCGGAGGCCCTGCTTTGGCACATAAAGAGGACTGGGCAGATGATTTCCTTGCTGAAATGAAAAAGCGTAATGTTCCTATGGATTTCTTCTCATGGCATATTTATTGTGTGACGCCTGAACGTCTTGTTGAAAAGAGTGAAAAAATAAAGGCAATTATGGATAAAAACGGCTACGGAGATGCCGAAAGTATTCTTAACGAATGGAACTATGTAAAGGGCTGGAGCGATGAATTTGTATACTCAATCGAGCAGATAATCAGCTTGAAGGGTGCGGCATTTACGGCATCATGTATGCTGTCGGCACAGGATAGTACAATAGATTTGCTTATGTATTATGATGCACGTCCGGGTGCATTTAACGGTTTGTTTGATTACTATACATTCCGTCCGTTAAAGGGATATTATCCGTTCCTGATGTTCAATGAGCTTTACAAAGCAGGCGAGCAGATAGAGTGCGTAAATGAAGATGAAAATATTTATGCGGTCGGAGCTGTTGATAACGACGGAAAAGTAAAGCTTATGATAGCATATTATACGGATGATGACAGCGTTACGGAAGCAAAAGAGGTTGAGGTTTCGGTTGATGGTCTTGCGGGTGCTGAGCTTAGCAGGTTCCTTGTTGATGCAGATACAAACGGCGAAGCAGGAACAGTTAAATTAGATTCAGACGGAACAGCAAAAATCACAATGACACCAAACAGCTTTGTATTATTTAGAAATTAATAAAAAATCAGGGACAAAATGTCCCTGATTTTTAATTTACGGGTGTAATTACAATATCACCGTCGGTTATAAGCTTGGTAGCTTGTGAAAGATTAAGCGTGTATGTGTTGCTTTCAAGATTTTTTAAATTCTGAGATTCAAGATTTAATCCTGAAGCAATATCAACTACTCTGAAAGAGCCTAAGCCTGAAATTCTGTATCTTCCTGCCGCTATGTCTTCAGGTATCTGATATGCCTTTGCTTCAAGTGCGATTGAGTCGCCTGTTGAATTATTTGATACCTGGTCAATGTTTGACTGATACATTGCAAGAGCCGCTTTTTCGGCTTTTGCTTCCGTAAGCTCTGTGTTAAGCTCAGAAAGTGTTGTTTCACATAATTTAAGCTGAGTGTACAAGCCTTCAAGCACCGCATTTTCTTCTTCATTTTCCGAGAATAAAGTATTGCTGTTTTCTATTTCGGCGGCATAATTGTTTTTTTGCCGTCTTAAATCCTTGTTTTCTTCTGTGATGGTTTGTATTTCGATTGATAATGCATCGTTTGCGTATTTTAATGCACCGTTTTCTGAACCTGTAGTATATACGAACAGTGCGGCTATCATAGATATGACAGCGGTTACAGATGCAAACCATATTTTAAAAGAATCCATGATGATTTCCTTTCGTTATTAGTTTTATACGCCTGCGGCGGAAAAGGTTGTCGTGCAGTTGATTTTGATTGTATATCCGTTTTTAAGCTCAATGCGTGACGGCGATGTGGGGTATAGCGGTGCGTTGATAACAGTTTCCTTTTCGGGGGTTGCACCAATAATACTTCCGTTACCCGTTATATTATATCCGCCTTCAGGAATGTTTTTGCCTACAACATATGTTCCCGGTGTGAGCATGATTGTTCCTGTGTGTGAACGTAAGCCCTTTAATTCCTCGTTTATATTGTACAGCTCGTCATTTTTTGCTTTGACCTCAGCATTCATTTCATCAAGCTTTTTTTCAAAGGTTTGCTTTGTTGTTTCGTAATCCTCAAGCATGGCTGTTCTGTCTGCTAACTGAAGCGATTCATATGAAAGCTCCTCTACCTCTGCAAGAAGCTGTTTGTTTTCTGCATCAATTCCCGTGTATTCACTGCTTACGGTACGAAGCTTTTCAAGTGCAAGCTCTATATCAGCTCTGTCAGACGAAAGATTTATCCCAAGTAAAAATACCGCACAGATAAAAATTGCAGCTCCAAATACACAGGCAGAAGCGAATAAAAATCTGCCCTGCAAGCGTGTGTTGTCTTTGAATTCATATATTTCTTCTTTTAATGTGTCGTTTATGTCAAAGCTGAATTTGAATGGCTTTTTGGGTGCTTGATGTTGTTCGGGTGTTATTGTATCTGTTGTGTCGGCAGTTTGATTACTGTAATATCCGGCGATTTCAAGCACTTCGTCTTCTGTAACGGGGATTTGTTTATCTGCCATAATGGTTCTCCTAATTATATGTCTTGGTTAAAAACGTATCTTTAAACTGATACGAAAAGCTCTCTGCGGCATTAAATGCTTTGTCATAGTCATCAAAAATACCAAAAACCGTAGGGCCTGAGCCGCTCATGACTGCTCCTAAAGCACCGTGACCGAGCATTTTCTTTTTTATTCCGCCTATTATCGGATACATATTTCCTGTTACCGATTCCATTACGTTGCAAAGCTTATCTGCTATTTCTTTTATATTGTTATCCGATATGGCTTTTATCATTCCTTGCGTGTCGGGGCGTTCTTGTAGTGTGGCACTGTCTATAGCTGAATAAATTTCTGCTGTTGATATATTGACCATAGGCTTTACAAGAACAACATAAAACGGTTTAGGTGACGGAAGCTCAGTAAGAAGCTCTCCGATTCCGCATGAAAGCTGTGTTCCGCCCTTTATACAGTACGGAACATCCGCACCAAGCTCTTTTCCTATTTCGCACAGCTCGTCGACTGAAAGTCCTGTATTAAACAGCATATTCATTGAAAGCAATACAGCGGCGGCGTTCCCACTTCCGCCTGCTAAGCCTGCCGCAACGGGAATGTTTTTGTGTATCATTATTTTTACGCCGCTTTTTATTCCTGTTTTTTCAATAAATAGCTGTGCCGCCTGATAAGCTATGTTTTTATCGTTATCAGGAAGATATTTCAGATTGGTTGAAATAAATATCCCGCGTGGGATTTTATCGACAAGAACCAAGTCGAAAAGATTCAGCGTCTGCATAATCATTTCGACCTCATGATAGCCGTCCGGACGCTTGCCGAGGACGTCAAGTGTAAGGTTTATCTTAGCATATGAACGAGCCATTGCTCTTGAACCGGTTATTACTATATCGTCTCTTATCATAAAATCCTCCTATTGTATTTTAAGCTAATACTTCGTGTGATTTATCCGCTATGTGTTTGATATATTCGTCGTCTATTGTGTCGTCACATTCTGATTTTTTCAGATATGCAAGATATTCTATGTTTCCCTCAGGACCTTTTACGGGTGAAAAGGAAAGTCCTGCAACCTTAAAGTTGATGCTTCTTGCAAAGTCAAGCACGGTTTTTATAACGCTGTAGTGGACATTTATATCCTTTACAACTCCCTTTTTGCCGACCTGCTCACGTCCTGCTTCGAACTGCGGCTTGATTAAAGCAACAAGCTCTCCGTCGGGCTTTAATAATTCGTATGCAACGGGTAACACAAGCTTTAAAGAGATAAACGAAACGTCGATTGAAGCAAAATCAAGCTCGCATCCGATGTCATCCTTTGTGACATATCGTATATTTGTACGCTCCATGTTCACTACTCTTTCGTCGCTTCTTAATTTCCATGCAAACTGACCGTAGCCTACGTCAACGGCAAATACCTTTGATGCACCGTTTTGTAGCATACAGTCCGTAAAGCCCCCTGTTGAAGCACCTATATCCATTGCAGTCTTGCCTTCAAGCGTTATCGGAAATTCCTGCATTGCTTTTTCAAGCTTAAGACCGCCACGTGATACATATTTTAATTTTTCACCTCTGATCTCGGGGACTGTTTTTTCTTCGTCCACCATCATACCTGCTTTATCACATTTTTGATTATCTATAAAAACCTGACCTGCCATAATAAGAGCCTTTGCACGCTCACGGCTTTCTGTTAAGCCTTTATTGACAAGCAGAACGTCTAATCGTATTTTTGACATAATTTATTATTTCCTCGTTTCCAAGTCCGTATTTTTCATCTAATTCCGATACCGTTCCCTGTGGGATTATAACATCAGGGAAGGCAAAAGCTTTAAAGGAGCAGTTAATGCAGGCTTCGGAAATTGTACAGCCGATGGCAGAGCCCATGCCGCCAATTTTAACGCCGTCCTCTAAAGTGATAATATTCTTTGTTTTGTTAATGCTTTTTATTATTGCTTCTGTATCAAGAGGCTTAATTGTAGGCAGTGCAATAAGCTCGCACGAAATGCCGTCTTTTGCAAGCTCCGTACAGATTTCATCAGCTTTTTTTACCATTCTGCCGGTTGCGGCTATTGTGAAGCCACTTCCTTCATGCAGTAGCTGTGCTTTGCCGTATACAAAATACGGAACACTTTTTTCGTATTGAGCTGAGCCTCTTGGGTAGCGTATTGCAATAGGAGCCTTGTGTGCATTTATTGCATAGTCAAGCATCTGCTCAAGCTCGTTAAGATTGCACGGTGACAATATACTCATATTCGGCATATGCGAAAGATATGAAATATCGTATAAGCCCTGATGTGTTTCACCGTCTGCACCGACAATACCTGCACGGTCAATAGGGAATACAACATGAAGCTTTTGCAGACATACATCATGCAGTGTCTGGTCATAGGAACGCTGTAAAAATGACGAGTAAAGCGGTATTACAGGAATATATCCTGCTGTGGCAAGACCAGCACTGAGTGTAACGCCGTGCTGTTCGGCAATTCCTACATCAAAGAATCTGTTTTTGTATTGACGTGAAAAGCTTTCAAGCCCTGTGCCGACCGGCATTGCACCTGTAATTGCAACAACTTTGGGGTTAAAGTCTGCAATTCTGCAAAGAGCTGAGCCGAAGCGGTCGCTGTAGGTTTCAGAACTCGAGGGCGTTTTGCCTGTGTCTTTATCAAAAGAGCCTATGCCATGAAATTTCTGCGGATTTGCTTCAGCAGGTGCATAGCCCTTTCCCTTTTTTGTCATAACGTGAAGCAAAACAGGCTTGTTTTCGCTTTTTGCATATTCAAAGCACGCAATAAGTGAAGTCAGGTCATGACCTTCTATAGGACCGATATATGAAAAGCCTAAATCGTCAAATAGCGTTGTTGGTATAACCTTACGTCTGATTGAACGCTTTATTTTTCTTAAAAATGATATTATATATTTGCCTGCAAACGGCAGTCTGCCAAGTATGACCTCTACAATATGCTTTGATTTAAAATATATCGGTGATATACGAAGGTTTCTGAGATGCTTTGATATTGCACCGACATTTTTTGAGATTGACATCTCATTGTCATTAAGAATCAGTATAAGAGGTGTTTTACTGCTGCCGGCGTCATTCATGGCTTCGTACATCATACCGCCTGTTAAGGCACCGTCACCAAAAACTGCGGCAACATGATATTTTTCGTTGTTTAAGTCCCTTGCTCTTGCCATGCCCAAAGCGGCTGAAATTGAAGTTGAGCTGTGACCTGTGTTAAAACAGTCGTATTCGCTCTCGGAGCGTTTTGGGAAGCCTGAAAGCCCATTAAGCTGACGCAAGGTTGAAAATTCGTTTTTTCTTCCTGTGAGGATTTTATGAATATAAGACTGATGACCTACGTCAAAAATAAGCTTGTCCGTGGAAAAGTCAAAAACACGGTGCAAAGCTACAGTAAGCTCTACAACGCCAAGATTTGAAGCAAGATGTCCGCCTGTTTGTGAAATGTTGTCAATCAAAAACTCGCGTATGTCCGAACAAAGACCACTAAGCTCTTCAACCGGAAGAGCTTTTAAATCGGACGGAGAGTTGACCTTATCCAGAATATTCATCAGAATGTAAATCCTCTTTTCGTAAAATACTATAAAAATTATATCATAATATGTATTAAAAGTCAATTAAAGCGGAATATTTTTTTGAAAGAAGAAAAAGATGAGCCTTTTGGCTCATCTTATTTCACATACTTCTTAATCTCTTCTTTTATCTTATCATTCAATGTTGGCAGGAATTCGCTGTTTCTTGGATAATCCTTAAAAGTGATTTCCATACCGGCTTCTTTTTCGATAAGGTCAACAACGGCTTCTTTTCCGATGAAGCTTTCGAGCAATCGGCAAAGCTCAATTTCCTGTAATGCTTCTTTGAAAATCAAAGCACGTAATGACGGGAGAGCTTCGTTGTTGCCCGGATATACCGAGAATGCATCTCCTGATGAAAAAGCATAGCTTGCTGAGGTTGTAACATACGGATTAATCTTAAACTGCGAAAGCTGACTGTAATAGAAGTTGAATCCCCAATGTAAAAATCCTTTTATGCCGTGCTTATAAAGCTGAACTCCAAATATTCTGTTGCGGTATGATGGCATTGACAGGAATCGGTTTCCGTAATACTCTATGGGGACGCAACAGTAATATGCCCACTGATTCTCAATATTCTTTTTCAAAAACGGATCAATGTGGTCGGTTACCGTTACAGGCAGAGAAATCATGCCTGTTTCATAAAATTCAATATTAGAAATTGCATCCATTATCTCGCAGTCACCGATTAATGGCTTAACAATATCATATGCATAACGGTAACGTTCAATATGATTCAGATTTGGTTCGTCTGAAATATGGAAATAGCATTGCTTTGCAACGCCCTCACCTTCTAAAAAATCCATAAGAGCAGGAAGAAGCTTTTCTTCGCCGTTTTCCGTAGCCATAATATTTGGAGTATATTCAAGTCCCCACTGCGAGAACAAATGGGAAATTTCAAAATATTTTATTCCATTATTTTTACACATCTCAATCCAGCGTTTTAAAAGTGAAAAATCAAAGCTGTAGTTTTCGCCGTTCTTTTCAATTTTGACAAGCTGTGTACATGGACGCATTTCGCCTACGCCTGTGTCAAGTGGGGGTGTAATAACCGGAGTTAAAATCATGTTTATACCGAATTTAACAGCCATTTTCATGTATTTGTCAATCAAATCCCAATGCTCCTCGCTATAGACCGCTACATTATGTGCCGAGGCGATGCAGTCGGTATGGAACCATTGAGTAAATATTGTTTTCTGTTCCGGGAGGTTTATTCCAAGTACCTCGATTTCTGTTTTTTGTGTGTATGAAAAATTCTCATTATTGGACGGATTACCGCTGAAGGTAATTTTAACGGGATATACCCCGGCAGGGTAATCTTTTGGGATGTTAATTTCAACCCAAAGAGAACGAGGGCTTCCGTTGACTCTTATATGTCCGTTTGAGTTTTTAAGCGGAGTAAGTAAATCGGGCATTTTTCCCGGCTCTGATGTGATAAAATCTGTATCGCTTATTCCGTCAGGATGCGGTAAATCCATTATTACATCATCAACGGTGTACAAATTTACAAAGTCCTTTATAGGTGAATTTAATTCGACCGTGGTTAAAAAGCGTGATTTGCTGTGTAATATTACCTGATATGAATAGCTTTCGCCGCCAAGTAAGCATTTTTTGTCTGAACAGACTGATTTGATATCGTTAAGTGTTCTGACTTTTTCAAGCGATGACGCTCTTGTAATTGTTAAATTCATATTAAAACTCCTTTCTTTTATTGATTTTCTCTATAAACTATTGTATAATATAATCAACAGAAAAACAATGCACATAACGATTGAAAAAATGGACAAAAGGACGATTTAATATGAAGCATCAGACATATTATAATACGAAATATGAATATGAAGCTAATATATGTAACATGACCGATGCACTATGTGTAAACTGTGCAGGCTCGGTGAACATTGATGTGGGAGTAAGTAATCATTCAAAAAGACGTGACTATTATATTATTTATATGCTTGAAGGTAGCATGGAAATAAGCCTTGACGGCAACGGAATGAAAATTTCAAAAGGACAGCTTATTATAATAAAACCCGATACGGAGTATCAGTATGCATCAGAAAAAAATCAGCCGCTGAATTATCTGTGGATTCATTTTTCTGGTAAAATGGCACAAGGTATTATTCAGCAATACGGGCTTGATGTTAATGTGATTTATAATGTCGGAGTTCATTCAAGGCTTTCGGATAGCTGGAAGCGTATGTTTTATGAATTCGTTATAAATGATTTGTATTTTGTTGATGTGTCCGCGTGTATTCTAAAAGAAATATTTGCGGCGTTTTCAAGGTATATAAGCAACGACGGAAAGAATCAAAGATTAGTTAAATCGATTATCTATATTCATGAGCATTTTTCCGAGGAGCTGTCTGTGGAGGAATTAGCTGAGATTGAGGGGCTGAGTAAATCTCATTACCGTGTATGCTTTAAAAAATCAGTTGGTATCTCACCTAAAGAATACATAATAGACAGACGTATAGAAGCGGCGTGTGCAATCCTTGAAGAATCAGGGAAGAGCATTGAGGAAGTGGCTCAGCTTGTGGGATACTCTGATGTATATTATTTCGGGCGGATATTTAAAAAGAAAATGGGTATTTCACCCGGAAAATACAGGGGAAAGTGATTTATAAAACATAACCGGAGCAGTGATTTATTGCTCCGGTTTGCTGTTACTTATAAAATTTCATCTAATTTCTTTTCTGCAGTAAGTCCTGATTGGTACTGCTTTATGTACTTTGAAAAACCTTCACTGCCCAAAGGCTCAGGTGCCAATGTTAACACATTCATTTTATCAAATACTTCAGAAGATAGCCATTCGCCCAATGGCTTTCCGTTTGAGTTCATCATGTATAATGAAAGCAATGCTATTCCCCAGGCACCGCCTTCGCCTGAGTTTTCAGCAACCGAAACAGATACATTAAGTGCATCGGCAAGTATTTGCTGTGCAACACCTTCAACCTTGAAAAGTCCTCCGTGCGCCCGGAATATTTCCGCATTGACATTTTCGTTCTCAAATAGAATATCCATACCGAGCTTCAAGGTTGCGAATGCGGAATAAATCTGTGCACGCATAAAGTTTGCAAGATTCATATTGCTCGCAGGCGTACGGAAGTACATTGGACTACCTTTTTTTATTTCGGTTATATGCTCACCGGAAAGATAATTATAAGCTGTAATTCCATCGCAGTCGGTATTGCCTGTCAATGAATTTTTATATAAAATTTCATAAAGCTCTGACTTGTTAACGGCAACGCCGGCAAGCTGTGCAAATTCTCCGAATATCTTTACCCATGCATCAAGCTCTGAACAGCAATTATTGCAATGAATCATTGCAACAGGTGCTCCGTCGGGTGTTGTAACCATATCAATTTCAGAATATGAGTTATTCAGGGGTTTTCCCAATACAAGCATAGAAAAGATAGAGGTTCCTGCAGAGATATTTCCTGTTTTAGGGAGAACGGTATTTGTTGCTACCATGCCGGTGCCTGCATCACCCTCAGGAGGACAAAGAGGAATCCCTGCTGTGAGGTTGCCTTTTGGATCAAGGAATTTTGCACCTTTTTCCGTAAGATAAGCTCCCTTTTCTCCGGCGAGCTTTATTTGGGGAAGTATATTGGTAATGTCCCATTCATAGCCCTTTTCTGCGGCTAAATCATTAAACTTTTTTAGTAGCTCAATATCATAGTCATTATTATTAACAGGAAACATTCCTGATGCATCACCTATTCCTATTTCGAATTTCCCTGTAAGTAAATAGTGAATATATCCGGCAAGAGTTGTAATATGAGTAATTTTGTTCAGATGCGGTTCGCTGTCAAGCATTGCCTGATAAAGATGAGCAATACTCCAGCGTTGTGGAATATTAAAATTAAACAAATCTGATAATTCTTTTGACGCTTTTTCAGTGGTGGTATTACGCCATGTACGGAATGGGACAAGCAAATTATCGTCTTTATCAAATGCCAGATATCCATGCATCATTGCGGAGATTCCGATTGCTCCGACGGTAGTCAGTGTGATTCCGTGCTGTGTAAAAATATTGTCTGAGAGATTAGCAAAGCATTCTTCTATGCCATTGTGAATATCCTCAAGCGAATATGTCCAGTATCCGTTTTCAAAGCTGTTTTCCCATTCATAGCTTCCGCTTGCAATGGGTGTTGCGGTTTCATCAATAAGGCACGCTTTTATTCTGGTTGAGCCAAGCTCTATGCCTAAATATGTTTTCCCTGTAATTATTTTTTCCTTTATCAATTTTATCCTCTCCAAACTTTTAATTTTATTCATATAATTATTTTATCAAACGGGAAAATAAATTGAAATTGCTTTTTTTGCTTAAAACATTGTTTTTTTTGCAAAGATATATTCTATGCAAGTCCCTCGGGTGACGGTATATTAAGAATAAAAGAATGTGTAGAGGCTGTTAAAAAACAGGGCTATGATGACTATATGGTAATGGAGCATTTCGGAACGGATGAAAACTGGGCATATATGAATGCTGAAATTAAGAATTTTGATTTTTAAAATGAAAAGAGAGCGTTTGGTGTCAGATATAAACGCTCTCTTTGGTTTATTAGTTAATCTTTTTTAAATGTAGTGTATAGGTTGAAAAATCGCCCATTGCAAATTCAGGCTTAAAGCCGACGTACATCAGCTCATCACCGTGATATGTTTTGCCGGTATTTGTATCAATATAATCTGCATCAGGGTCAAGCGCTTTTAGTTTTAGCGGACCTTCCAGTGTGTTTGCCATAGATAAAACCTTGCAGGTCATAACAAAAGCTTCGGATTTATCCTTTGATGCCATTTCCCATGCACAGTAGTTTGTTTCAAACGGACTGATTAATCTGTAGAAATCGCCGTTTAGCATAAGCGGACGAAGCTCCTTGTCCTTTATAATCTGTTTTTTTACTTCTTCAATTTCTTCGTCAGTCATTTTTGTGATGTCAAGCTCGTAGCCGAATACTCCGGCATATGCAACATCTGCTCTTGTTTTAAGAGGTGTAATTCTGCCGTTCTGATGGTTCGGTACTGCTGTAACGTGTGCAGATATTGATGAAACAGGATAGCCTATTGATGTTGAATACTGGATTTTCAGTCTTGCGATTGCATCTGAATTATCACTTGTCCAGATTTGCGGCATATATGCAAGGACACCTGCATCAAAGCGACCGCCTCCGCCTGAACAGCCCTCAAACAGAATATCGGGGAATGCACCTGTTATTGCGTCCATTATCTTGTAGAAGCCAAGATAAAACTCGTGATTAAATCCAATAAACGGCATATCCGTCATTGAACGGTTCATATCCCACTTAACATATTCAATGTTCGCACTGCCTAAAATATCGCAAATAACCTTTATAATATAATCGCAGATCTCGTCACGACTCAGGTCAAGGATAAGCTGATTACGTCCGAGAGCAGGCTCTCTGTTTGGAACATGAATTGCCCAATCAGGGTGTTTTCTGAACAGCTCCGAATCAGGATTTATCATTTCAGGCTCAATCCACAGCCCGAATTTAAGACCTATATCATTTATTTTTTCTGCAAGTCCTTTAATTCCTGAAGGAAGCTTATCTGTATTTACAAACCAATCACCTAAGGCTCTGAAATCATCGTTTCTGTCGCCGAACCAGCCATCGTCAAGAACGAATAGCTCAACACCTGTTTCTTTTGCCTTTCTTGCTATATCAAGAAGCTTTTCTTCGTTAAAATCAAAATATGTAGCTTCCCAGTTATTTATAAGGATAGGACGTTCTTTGCTTGCCCATTTGCTTCTGCAAAGGTTTGTGCGATATACATCGTTTAATTCTCTTGAAAGACCGCCTATACCGTTTTCGCTGTAGCAAAGAACGCTTTGTGGTGTCTGGAAGCTTTCACCCTTATCAAGTGCCCATCTGAACTGGAACGGATTGATTCCCTGTAAAACTCTGACGTTACCGAATCTGTCACACTCAATCGTTGATGAATGGTTTCCGCTGTAAACAAGAGATAATCCGTAAACCTCGCCGTTATCTTCGTTAGCTACTCTGTCTGCAAGCATGATAAACGGGTTCATGTCATGGCCACTTCCGCCTTTTGCATTTGAAATGTCAAGCTTTGCACCCTGCTGAACGGGTTGTCTGAACATATCACGCTCTTTTGCCCATCCACCTGCAAAGTAAATCAGGTCATAATCATTCTTTGGCAAATCAAGACAAGCACTGTATGCAGTTTCAACAGACATAAAGCTCTTTGAACGGTTAGTGATAACTGCACTTCTTAAAATAACGTCATATTCGTCAAAGACGGTATATGAAAGCTCTGCCTCTAAATCAATTACTTCATCATATAATGTGATTTTCAATGTTTGGGCTGTTTTATCGCCAAGGAACAATGACGGCATGCCATCTACTTTTGCAACGGCATTTTCTTCTATTATATATGACTTGAATTTTAATCTTGAAATATTATTTGAGTCTGCATTATTAACGACATATGCAGGCTGTCTTAAATCAGTGTGACCGTATGCGGGATATTCCTGAGGATGAACCTCAAGACTCCATTCGTCAGTTGAGCTTAAACACCAAACGATAGGAGCAGGAGCTATATCCGAATAATCTCTGTCATGCAGCTTTTTTCCGTAATGAACATGAAGTAAATCACCTGCTGAGTTCACTGCCATTATGTAGCTTATATTTCTTCCCATAAGATGGAAGGTATTATTGTTTTTTATTATCATAGTAATCTTCTCCTTTGCTATTATAAATCAAAAACATTATACAATATTTTTATTGAAATGTAAATAGAAAATAATTATTTTGTGTAAATTATTGTTTAGCTGTGTTAGGAGGCTCAAACGCCGCCTTTGCAACGGAGTCCCCTTACGCTAATAAATAATAATTTACATTTATATGTCATTTAAAATAAAACATTGACAGTCAACAAAAAATATGGTATAATACATAAAATTTAAACGTAAAATTTAAGTAAAGTTTAAGTAAAATAAAGGTAAAATGAGGTGGAGGGGACATGGCTTTGGAATGGATTTATGATTATAATTTACATTACATAATCAGAATGATTGCGGCGTGCTTGTGCGGTATTCTGATTGGATTTGAACGAAAGAACCGTGCAAAGGAAGCAGGAATAAGAACTCACTGTATTGTGTGCTTTGCGGCGGCGTTAATGATGATAATTTCAAAATACGCTTTTACTGATTTGTTAAGCGATCCTAACTTGACTGCGGCTGATGTAAGGCTTGACCCGTCAAGAGTAGCACAGGGAATTGTTCAGGGTGTCGGTTTCCTGGGAACGGGAATGATATATGTACATAAACAGAGCATAACGGGACTTACTACGGCGGCAGGCGTATGGGGTACAGCCGGCATAGGTATGGCGATAGGTGCAGGAATGTATTTCCTGGGATTTGTTGCAACTGTAATTATGGTTCTTGCACAGGTACTTCTTCATTTTAATGCGGGCTGGCTACGTACACCTAAGCATAAAAAATTCAGTGTTTATAAGGTGGCAGATCCGGAATTTCAGAGCTTTGCAGAAGCAATGATGATAGAAAAGAAAATTCAGATTAATGATGTGAACGTTACATATGATAAAAAGAACAAAGCAACCGATTACGAGTTTATTATTGAGCTTCCTGATAACGTGAAGGAATCGGAGCTTTGCGGAATGTTTGATTATGATAATAAAATAAGAAATCTTTAAATGAAATAGCTGTAATGTAAATTACAGCTATTTTGTCCAATATTATTAAAAATATTGACAAAATAGCAGAAATTTAGTATAATAATATTAACACAAAAGAAAAAGGGGGGATAGAAGTGAGAATATATGGAATTTTATTTATGATAGTATGGGTATTTTTAGCAATATCAGTTATTTCTATGCTTGCAAGAACAGCAAAAGAAAAGAAGCTGTATAAGAAGATGATTGCTGACCCATGTGATCAGACGGTCAAGGATTACATACCTGCTTTTAATGCAACTTATGGATTTATGTCAAATCTATTTAATACACAAATGGCATATAATCATAGAACAAGTATGTTGAGACAAGCACAGGGATGGGAAATTATTAACGAATGTACAACAGTCTCTGCTGAAGTAAAGGAAAAATTAAAGAGAGCTTATGCATCACAGGGAATCAAAGTAAAATAAAAAAGCAATGGCAACTGTACTGCGGTAGTTGGTATATGCCATAAAGACGAATACGGCGTGAATTTCACGCCTATTTTTATTTTTAATTATAAAAATGTAAAAATCTACTTGAAAAATGCTTCAATATATTATATAATATATAATTATAATGCCCATATTAGTGGCAGAAGGGGAGAATTTTATGAAATATATTGTTATACTGGGAGACGGCATGGCTGATTATGGTGTTGACGCATTTAATGGAAAGACAATTCTTGAAGTTGCGGACAAGCCTGTTATTGACTATATGTCAGAGCATGGTGAGCTTGGTATGGTTAAGACTGTTCAGGACGGCATGAAGCCGGGCAGCGATGTTGCCAATCTTTCGGTTATGGGCTATGATACAAAAAAGTGTTATTCAGGGCGTTCACCGCTTGAGGCGGCGTCGATAGGTGTTCAGATGAAGGATACAGACGTTACCTTCAGATGTAATCTTGTAACACTTTCTGATGAGGAAAATTATGAAGATAAAACAATGCTTGATTATTCATCAGGCGAAATAACAACAGAGGAAGCGGCAGAGCTTATAAAGGCTATTGCGGAGCAGTTAAATACCGACGTTATAAAATATTATCCGGGAATAAGCTACAGACACCTTACCGTCTGGGACGGCGGTTCAACGAATGTTGAGCTTACTCCACCTCATGATATTTCAGATAAAAAGATAGCTGATTATCTTCCAAAGGGTGACGGTGCAGAGGTGCTGCTCCATATGATGAAGATGAGCGAAAAAATTCTTGTTAATCATCCTGTTAACCGGAAGCGTGTTGCAGAGGGAAAGAATCCTGCGACGTCAATCTGGGTATGGGGTGAGGGTACAAAGCCTCAGCTTGAAGATTTTGAAGAAAAATTCGGATTAAAGGGCAGTGTTATAAGTGCTGTTGACCTTCTAAAGGGAATTGCAAAATGTGCAGGTATGGAGTCGATTGACGTAGAAGGAGCAACAGGAAACTGTGAAACAAACTGGGACGGTAAGGCTCAGGCGGCACTTGACACTTTGCTTGGCGGAAAAGATTTTGTATATGTTCATATGGAAGCTCCCGATGAAATGGGACATCAGGGCTTGCCTGACAAAAAGAAATTTGCAGTAGAGACCATTGATAAAAAGGTGGTTAAGTTCCTGAAGGATAACCTTGAGGAAAGAGGCATAGACTATAAGATGCTTATAATGCCTGATCATCCGACTCCGATTAAGTTAAAGACTCATGTAAGTGATCCTGTCCCGTATGTGATATTTGACAGCACAAAACAAAATGGCGGAAGCGGCATGGCATATACAGAGGAAAACGCTAAAAAGACAGGCTTGTACATTGAAAAGGGATATACTTTAATGAATCGCTTCCTTGATAAATAAATCTTATGAAAGGAGCTGTTACAGATGAAATGGAAGAATGCAGATTTTAAAATTCTACTGTGGCCATTGGTGGTTTTAGCCGCCGGGCTTGCACTGTATTTGCTCACACCAAAGATTATTGAGCTTTTAGGCTTTGTCACGGGTATGCTTTTACCCTTTATAATAGGATATGTTTTATCAAGAGCAATAAATCCTGTTGCGGATGTGCTTCAAGATAAATTAAAATTTCCAAGAGGCCTTACAACTATTTTAGTTATCATTGTTGTGCTTGGCGGTTTAGCCGGACTTGCATATTGGGGAGCAAGCTCTCTATCAGATAAATTTACGGGGATATTTTCCGAGGAGCATAATCTCAAGGGTGCTTTTATGGACAGCTATGCTTTGGCTATTGAAAAGCTGACTATCCTTTATAATTCGTTGCCTGAGGTTCTGCAGGATGCAATAACAAGTCTTTCAAACAATTCGGGTGCGGCAACTGAGGTTGTTATGGATTATGCCGCAAGGTTTGTAAAGGCAATGCCTAACTTCTTTGTTGCATTGATAGTAAGTATTTTATCTCTGTATTTTATGGTGTCGGATTCAACTTCACTTTCGGCAATACTTAAAATTCAGTCAACCAAAACTGCGGCGGTGTGGCAGCAGATAAAACGGTATCTTGGCGGATACGTAAAAGCTCAGCTTATTATTATGTCGGTTACGGCGACCGTCATGCTTGTATGGTTTTTGGTTCTCGATGTAAAATATGCAATTCTCATTGCGATTGGTATTGCGTTCCTTGATGCATTGCCTATATTCGGAAGCGGCTTAATTTTATGGCCGTGGACACTGATGAACTTCCTTAACGGAGACATCAGAATGGGAATTTTTACGGTACTGATATATTTTTCAATTGTAGTTACAAGACATCTGATTGAGCCTAAATTAGTAAGCACAAATGTAGGAATGAACCCGCTTTTAACACTTATGTCGATGTATATCGGATACAGAGTTTTAAGTGTTGGCGGTTTGATTTTAGGACCGCTTACAATGCTCTTTGTTGTGAGCTTGTATAAAGCAGGTGTATTCGATACTTTTATTAAAATGGTAAAGCAGGTATTCAAAAAAACAGGGAATACACTGAATGCAGTAAAGGAATATTTGCTGTCTGATGATTAATCAAAAGAAAGGAAAATAATAATGGAGAAATATTATATAACTACCGCTATTGCGTATACTTCAAAAACACCTCATATAGGTAACACATATGAGATAATATTAACGGATGCAATAGCACGCTTTAACAGATTTATAGGAAAGGACGTGTTCTTCTTAACAGGAACAGACGAGCACGGTCAGAAGATTCAGGAAATCGCAGAGGCTTCAGGAATTACTCCGAAGCAGCACGTTGATAAAATTGCAGGCGAAATAAAGGATATTGCCGATATGCTGAATATCAGCTATGATAAATTTATCCGTACAACGGACGATTATCACGTAAAGGCTGTACAGCAAATATTTAAAAAGCTATATGATCAGGGTGATATATACAAGAGCGAGTATGAGGGCTTGTACTGTACTCCTTGTGAGTCTTTCTGGACAGAAACTCAGCTTGTTGACGGCAAATGCCCTGACTGTGGACGTGAGGTTCACAAAACAAAGGAAGAAGCTTATTTCTTCAAGATGAGCAAGTATCAGGATAAGCTTATGCAGTATATCGAGGAGCATCCTGAATTTATTCAGCCTGAATCACGTAAGAAGGAAATGGTAAACAATTTCTTAAAGCCAGGCTTACAGGATTTGTGCGTATCAAGAACAAGCTTTACATGGGGTATACCGGTTGAGTTTGACCCGGGTCATGTTGTTTATGTATGGATTGACGCACTTTCGAACTATATTACGGCACTTGGATATTCACCTGAAGCACAGGGAGATTTATATAAGAAATACTGGCCGGCTGATGTGCATATTATCGGAAAAGATATACTTCGTTTCCATACTATCTATTGGCCTATTATGCTTATGGCACTTGGTGAGCCGTTACCGAAGCAGGTATTTGGTCATCCGTGGATGCTTGTCGGTGAGGAGAAGATGAGTAAGTCAAGAGGAAATGTTATTTATGCTCAGGACTTGGTTCGTCATTTCGGAGTTGATGCAGTAAGATACTATTCACTTCATGAGATGCCTTTTGCTCAGGACGGAACAATCACATACGACGTATTTATAAGCCGTTACAACAGTGACCTTGCAAATACGTTGGGTAATCTTGTCAACAGAACAGTTGCAATGATTAATAAGTATTTCGGCGGAGAGCTTCAGCCGGGCGATGTTGACGGTGAATTTGATGCAGATCTGAAAGCCGTTGCAACAGGTGCAATAGAAAAGATTCAGAATAAGATGACAACGCTTCACGTGGCGGACAGCCTCGATGAAATCTGGAGAATTGTTGACAGAGCGAACAAGTATATAGATGAAACTGCTCCGTGGGTTCTTGCAAAGAATGAGGAGGATAAGCCAAGACTTGGTACTGTTCTTTATAATCTTGCTGAGACAATCAGAATAATTGCAGCATTGCTGACATCGTTTATGCCTGATACTGCAAGCAAAATTGCAGAGCAGATTAATGCTGATGAGCTTTCGTTTGAAAGCACAAAGAGCTTTGGTGCTACAGTGGCAGGAACAAAGGTAGGCGAAGCAGTTCCGCTGTTTGCAAGAATTGATGCTGAAAAGAAAATAGAAGAAATTGCCGCAGAGCTTGAGCCTGAGGAAGAGAAAATCGAGATTGCTCCGTTCAAGGATTACGTTGAGTTTGAGGATTTTGAAAAGCTCGACATCCGTGTTGGTAAGGTAGTAGAATGTGAAAAGGTTCCGAAGTCTTCAAAGCTTCTAAGATTTATAATTCAGACAGGCAGCGAGACAAGACAGATTCTTTCGGGAATTTCAAAGTTCCACACTCCTGAGGAGCTTATCGGAAAGAATGTAATCTTTATTGCAAACTTCAAACCGAGAAAGATGATGGGACTTGAATCACAGGGCATGATTTTGTCAGCTGAATATCAGGATGAACTGACAGTATTAACTACTTTAAAGGATATTCAAAGTGGTGCGGAAATAGTGTAAATATATAAGGGCTTCCTTTTTGGGGAAGCCTTTTTATATTATGGGTTACATCTACCGCATGGGTCATAGCCTCGTTCGATTGCTTCATCACGGGTACATTTTAGCGGTCTTTTATTTTTCTCTTTCATTTGTTCTACGCTCGGGCAGTACGGGTAGTGGAATATGTATGAATTTTTGTTTCCTATATATCTTATTTTTTCTGCTTCAGGTTCTGTTGTTTTTTGAGGTTCTTTGGTTTCGTTCGGTAAATTTGCTTTTTCTGTTTGTACAGGCTTTGGAGTTATTTCTGCTTTATCAAGAACAATTCCTGAAATTGCACTGCATCCTGTAAGGGTGCATAGTAAAAGTAAAGTAATTAATTTTTTCATATTTTTTTCTCCTTTTTGTTATTTAAGTCTTTTTATAGTCTATATTGTATTATATATAGCCCATAATGTCAAGAAAAAAATCATATAATTATAATATCAATTTTTTTTTGAGGGGGTTTTTATGAATACTTGTATTGCTGTAAAAAACAGATTATTGGAGCTTTGCGGTGAAAAACATTTATCCATCCATAAATTGGCTATAGAATCGGCTGTGCCGCCATCTACAATAAAAAATATATTGTACGGAAAAAGCCAAAATCCTGGTATTGTAACAATAAAAATGCTTTGTGACGGTCTTAACATTTCATTAATAGACTTTTTTGATACTCCTGTTTTTCGTGATTTGGAACAAGAAATAAAATAAGAGGTGGTATTTATGTACTTTTACAGACTTCGTGATTTAAGAGAAGATAAAGACATGACACAAAGCGGTGTGGCAGATATGCTTGGTATAAAACAAACTGTTTATTCAAGATATGAGCGTGGTTTTCAAAATATACCTATAGAATTATTGTTACAGCTTGCTGATTTTTACGGCACATCAACTGATTATATTTTAGGTCGTACAAATGAATTTAAACCATATCCGAAAATAAAAAAATAATATTTTTCAATAATCCCAATAAAATTTTCCCAAATACTTGAAAAATATATTGAATTATGTTATAATTGGATTTGCAAATTATTAAAAGGAGAGTATAATAATGTACGATTTAAAGAAAGGCTATGAATTAGCAAAGGAATACTATGCTCAATATGGCATAGATGTTGACAAGATGATTGAAATATGTGACAAAACACCTATTTCAATGCATTGCTGGCAGGGTGACGACGTGAACGGTCTTGAAAAGACTGAGGGCGGTTTGACCGGCGGTATTCAGACAACGGGAAATTATCCGGGTGCGGCAACAAACGGTGAGGAATTAAGAGCTGATATTGAAAAGGCTATGAGCTTTATTCCGGGTGAACTAAAGGTTAATGTTCATGCAAGCTATCTTGAAGCAGATGAGTTTGTTGACAGAAACGAAATTGAGCCAAAGCACTTTGAAAAGTGGGCTGACTGGGCAGTTGAAAAGGGAGTAGGTCTTGACTTTAACCCGACATATTTTTCACACCCAAAGAGCGAAAAGGCTACTCTTTCATCATCAAATGAAGATATAAGAAAGTTCTGGGTTGAACATGGTATCAGATGCCGTCAGATTGGTGAGTATTTCTATAAGAGAACAGGTAAGACTTGTGTTATCAACCACTGGACACCGGACGGAGATAAGGAATTCCCTGTTGATACACTTACACCAAGACTACAGCTAAAGAAGAGCTATGACGAAATCTTTGAGGCTACAAAGGATGTTGAGGGTGTTATGGACGGTATCGAATCAAAGGTGTTCGGTATCGGTGCTGAAAGCTTTACAGCAGGTTCGCACGAGTTCTGCACAAGCTACGTTATGAAAGCAAACAAAGACCATATCATTATGACTCTTGATACAGGTCACTATCATCCTACAGAGGTTGTTTCAGCAAAGCTTGCTTCAGTATATGCATTCAGCAATAATGTTCTTCTTCATGTTTCACGTCCTGTAAGATGGGATAGTGACCACGTTGTTGCATTTGATGACGAAACAAAGTCAATCATGGAAGAGCTTGTAAGAATGGATAAGCTTAGTGATACATATATAGCAACAGACTTCTTTGATGCTTCAATCAATAGAATTGCAGCATGGGTAATAGGTCTTAGAAACACAAGAAAGGCTATGCTTTATGCACTTCTTCAGCCGACAGAAATGATGAAGAAGCTTGAAGCTGACGGAGACGTTACAGGCCGTCTTGCAGTTACTCAGGAATTTAAGGCTGCTCCGTTTGCACTTGTCTGGGATTACTACTGCCAGAAAGCGAACGCAGGCGTAGGTCTTGAATGGCTTGACGAGGTTCGTAAATACGAAAAAGAAGTTCTTTCAAAGAGATAACAAAAAAACAGGATGCATTGCATCCTGTTTTTATTTTAGAATATAATTTAGTGTCCCTCTTAATTTGGTGTCCCTTTGTTGCGTTGGTTAATTTAGTGTCCCTGAAAGTTCGTTATATATTTCTTTTATGTCTTTGTAAATAAATGAAGGCTTTACATCACTTGCTTCAACATCCTCCATTGTTCCCTCACCGCTTAATACAAATACAGCACTTATTCCTGCATTAACACCGCAAGCGATATCTGTGTAGAGTCTGTCACCAAACAGAGCCGTTTCTTCTTTTGAAAAGCCTGTCTTTTCCATTGCCAGCAATGCCATTTCAGGCTCAGGCTTGCCGATAAACTTCGGCTTTCTTTTTGTTGCATTATAAAGCATTTGACTTACCGAACCACAGTCAGGAACATATCCGTACCATGTGGGGCATACCCAGTCAGGGTTGGTTGCAATATAATCCACACCTCTATTTAACAAGATACAAGCATCTTCTAATTTCTGGAAGGTAAGCTCAGTATCAAAGCCCATACACAGACAGTCGATATCATCTTCTAACTTGTCTGTAATTGGAAGGCCACCAAGTCGGAGG
>JAZSPM010000006.1:0-4117 GCA_045537455.1 Candidatus Ornithomonoglobus sp.
GATTGTACCACCTGCCCAGTCTACCTGCATTGTATCTCCGGGTTTATGTGTTACACGCATTGTTGCTTTAGTTGCACGAGCCCAGCGGCGATATTTGTCACCAAACTGCGTACTCATGTAAGGAGTTTCGCCATTTGCATATGCTTTTTCGCAGTATTCCTGCCACAGCAGTGTAAGTGTCACGCCTTTCTTGGAAAGCTCCTTGTGGATGTAGTCGTAGTTGATAACTGCATAATGAGACGAGTTGCTTTTATTATTATTTGAAAACAATTCATCAAGCATCTCATTTGTGACATCATCATCAAATGGCCATGAAAGATTTAGCTCTTCAGCCTTTTTCAGCACTTCGCTGACTTTGTTACGTGAAACTTTAGCACTTGATGCTATACTGCGCTGGCTGTATTCAAGTGATTTCAGTCTCAAAATTTCCCGATAGTTCGTCATATCAGGACCTCCTAATATTAAAGTCACACTAAACAGTGTGCTTTTAATATTATACCACTTTTTTACTACTGGTACTAACTTCCTGCGAAGTGGCTCTCGCTATGCGGCGAGATGGCTCTGAAACCCCGTGCAGATGGCTTTGCTGCATCGGCATATACATTCACTAATTTTGCAATATCTTTCTCCCGATTCTATTGACAAAAGCTATATAATTAATGCTATTTACAATATTGATTTATCATATAAACAATCGAGTAGGTCGGAATGAACCGCCCTCTCACACCACCGTACGTGCCGTTCGGCATACGGCGGTTCAGTTCAAAATTAAATATGTATTAATGAATAGTAATCTGAAATACTGACTAAGCCACGCTTTGTCAGTATTTCTTTTGATACTGCATTTTTAAAACAGATTTTGTAGCTACAAACTGGTAGTGATTTCCCCATTGTGCCACCTTGTTGGCTATCCATTTCGGTACTCCGAGTTTTAGCAAACTCCATAACCTTTTCTTTCCTGTTTTCCACTGTTTCCATATTATCACTCTTATCATTGTTCTCATATGCTCATCTATGCGTTCAAGCTTTGTTTTCATCGAAGCTATACGAAAATAGTTTATCCAACCTCTTATTACCGCATTAAGGTTACGGTTACCTTTTGGACTTCATTGCTCTAAGCCAATTCATCCGCTTAATACGTCTTAGTATCAGGTTTCTGTTCGTCAGGCTACGATTTCGCTATTGCTTCTTCTCTCCCACACCTCACGATGTGAAACTTGCAAGTTGCTCTAAAGTTCGTCGGTAACTACGCCTCGGTGGACTTTCACCACAGAGCATTGATATGCCCGTCATACACAAAGCCGCCTATGATTGCTCACAGGCGGCTTTATTTCAATCAGGAATGATTCTGTATTTCATATGTCTTGCTTTAAAATAGCAGTAACCTTTTCCTATTTTATCGACGGTCATATTATTATCGTCAACAAAATATATAAAGCCGTCCTCTTGAAGAATAGTAGAACTATACCAATATTGGTCATAACAATCGGAATTTTTGCTTGATGTATCATACTCCAGCTCTCCCCAAAGCCAGATTTCAATTTCACATCCCCAGCTACCTTCAAACTTTAAATATAACGTGCCGTCTTGCTGCAATTCTTCCTTTGCAATATAAGCATCGTGGAAATAACCTGATGCCCAATAAAGGTTTTCTATGTCATTTTGTCCCTTTATTTCCTGTATTTCCTCATAGATGTACCCTGCATCCATTAAACGGCATTTTTCGAGAATATCCTCCGGCTGTTGTTCTTTATCAAGAAACGAGTCAAGCAAATCCCTCGAAAGAAAATCAACACACCCTACACCGTCATCATCCATATTCCAGTTCTTTTGCTCCGAGTCAATAATCAAAATCTGTGGATTAATGTACTTGTCATTCGGTACCATATACAGCCATTTTATCAAACGTTTTTTCTCCTCATCCCAAACAATCCAATAGGGATTATAGATACTCTGAATGTATTTTTCATGTTCATCTGTTGCTGTAATATCTCTGAAATATCCGAATACAGCAGAAATATAGTATTTCCCGTTGCCTTGACATACCATAGCGTGCATTTTCTCAACACCTCTCTATCAAATATTTTTTGTTTGCAGTCAGTTTTTGATTTTCATTAATCAATATTCTTATATGGGCATCTCTAAACACCCCTTTTGAGAAAAAACAGATATGCATGACATCTACTGCGTCAACCTCCCTTGGAGTGCGAAAGCACGCCTTAGTATCAGGTTTCTGTTCGTCAGGCTACGATTTCGCTATTGCTTCTTCTCTCCCACATCTCACGATATGAAATTTGCAAGTCGCTTTAAAGTTCGTCGGTAACTACGCCTCGGTGGACTTTCACCACAGAGCATTGATATATGCCCGTCATACACAAAGCCGTCTGTAATTGCTCACAGGCGGCTGTGTAGTAACATTCAGTTCAAAATATTTAAACTTATCGAATAACATAAGCTTCTTTCGCTTTAAACTAATATCTAGTTTCCATTTCTAAAATAAAGGTATGCCCTTTTTCCAATGCCAGATTTATAATAATTCCAAAATAATGAATTGGTTTCTACTGCCAATTTAGACTCAACATAATAATCTTTTCCAATTAGATATATGTTCTTGATATTCTCATTAATATTATCAACCGTTTTAATTTTTAAATACTTATCAATATCTATTTCGTATATTAAAAGTCTTTTGTATATTTTCATTAAGTATCTATATAGATATTGATTTTTAATTTTTTCATGTCCATCTTGATAAACATATGTATTGTCCGTAGAATTGATTTTAGCAATCCGTGGTGATTTTATTACATCCAGATTGTATCTAATTTCTTTATCTATATCCCACTTATTTAAATTTTTCTTTTGAAATTTATACTCAAGATTGAGCATGGCACTAACATCCGTATTTATTTCTTTTTGAATATCCTCACTTTGAGCAACCATTAAAGAAAAATATTCTGATTTTTCATTTTCCCCGATTAAAATCCATACTCTTCCAAACAAACCATTGTTATCGACAGGGTTTTGAGCGAAATAAGTTTGAACCTCATTATTAATTGTTTCAAATTCCCTCTCAATAGAAACAGTACATATATAGTTAGAAAAATCTTCTATATACTCTTTTATATTTTTCATGTAAACTTCTCCTCCAAATTTTTACTTTGACTGTCCGACCTACTTCATATCATAGCGTGCATTTTCTAAACACCTCACTATCAAATATTTTTTGTTTGCAGTCAGTTTTTGGTTTTTATTAATCAATATTCTTATATGGGCATCTCTAAAAACCCCTTTTGAGAAAAAACAGCTATGCATGACATCTACTGCGTCAACCTCCCTTGGAGTACGGCAGCACGCCTGTGGAAGGTTTCTTTGTAGCTGCCATACCTACCTGCTTTTCCTTTAACCAAAGGGGTTTTTATAGATGCCCATATTCAATTCTTGAATCCGTCTATTGCACTTTTGATTTCATCTGAAATCTGATTCAGTTCATTTTTATCAATAAATACTTCCTGTATGTCTGCACCCTCAGTAATCAAAGTGGATTCTTCAATATCGTAATCCAATTCAGCCGCAATAATTCTTATTTTATCATTATTGCTCACTGCAAAAACATAACAGTTTTTATCCGTTAAAGCTGTCGGTGCTAATTCATATCTGTAGTCATTATCTATATCCCAATCAGAAGGATATACTAAATCACAAAGCTTAGTCATTGCGTTTTCTTTACCTATTGAAAACAGTTCATCATCAACAGGTATATTATTTAAAGATTTCCACACTTCAAGCAAAGATGTATCAACTACTGCATTAATAATACACTTCGGGAATAATTCCCCATATACGCTCAAAGCAAAAAAACCATTATTATCGCTCTGAGTAGAATTCCACTGCTTCACTCTATCAAATATTACAGAAAACACATAAGGATCTCCAATTATCATCTTTTATATCTCATTTCCTTATACTTTGTTTTTATACGCAAAAAAGTCCGATATAAATCGGACTTTCTGCTGTGACATTATCACTTATTGGCTCCCCCTGCCCGGCTCGAACGGGCGACAACTCGGTTAACAGCCGAGTGCTCTACCGACTGAGCTAAGGAGGAACATCAATA
>JAZSPM010000139.1:0-2544 GCA_045537455.1 Candidatus Ornithomonoglobus sp.
GGATTGTAAGCACCATTACGTCTGAGTTGTTAAGATAAATTTTAACAGGCAATCTTACTCCGTCAACTGTTTTGTATGAAGTATCAATGTCAGGCTGAATTTGTTTTATTCTTTTAACGTCTTTATTCATTATTATTTCCCCAATAATACAGCTCCTGCTGTAAAGTCTTTCATTTTATTTATTTTTAGTTTTCCGTCTTTAACGCTGATATTTTCGCCATAGAAATCAGCTTTTACATTAAATCCTGAAGGAATATCTATTGCAAACTCATAACAGGCAAAAGATTAACTCCTTTTAGCGTATAACTTTAATACTAAGGAAATTATACCAAAACATTACGGTTTTGTCAATAAAAAAACCTGTCTTTTAAGACAGGTTTTTATCAGAACAAATCACCAAAAAACACAAAAGCCAGTGCAAGCAGTAAAAGCTTGTCGTCGCAGTCCTCAAGCAGTAATGCCGCAATTACTATTATGAGTATAATATCATCGGTTTCAAGATTTTCAAGAAAGCCCGATTTTTTTTCGGAAGCCTTGGGCTTTTCGCACTGCGGTTCGGGCTTTTTCGGGGGTGGCTTTGAGGTTATTGCTTGTGGCATGTTGTTATAGCTGTAAGATTTATACATGGCGTACTCCTTTCAAAAATTAAAAGAAATTGTAGGGGAGGGCCTCTGTGCCATCCCGAATAAATTATTTAAACATTGAAATTACCTTCACCATATTCAGCATTTTTACTGCATTGTCTATTGATGTCTGTCTGTTTGTTCGCATATAGGGCTTTAGCGACATCAGCAGATTTGAACGTGGGTCGTTACGGCTTGAACCGATTTTTTCCATAATATCCTTCATCTGCATAAGATAATCCAAATCCCCTCCGCCAAATGAACTGCCGTTATCAGAATTGCCCGATGTCAGAGAGCTTACCATGCTTTTTAGCTGATTTTCGTCTCCGAGCAAGCCCTTGATTGTTTCCATAGCATCTGCCATTTATATCACCTCTTTATAAGCCATTGATGATTTTTAATATATCATCCTTGCTCATACCCTTGAGCTTACTGTTAAGAACATTTGGGTCGATTTTTTGAAATTCCTTTAAAAGTGCATTTTTGTCTGCGGAGTTTATTTTTGATTTTAACTGTCGTCCCTGCGAGCTGTTAAGGAAATCATTAATTTCTTTAAGCTGATTCTGATTAAAGTTTTTTAGCAGGTTATTGAAATTCTGCATTTATATTCTCCTTTCATAAAAATCACTTACTTATACATATTTACCTGTCTTATATTATATGCTTTTATTCGGTTTTTTGGTACAAGAAGGAACAAAAAAACGGACTTACGTCCGTTATCAGCGGTGGAGCTTGCTACGGTATTGGCTTGGAGTTATACCGCTGTTTTGCTTGAAAATCCTGTTGAAGTTCCTGATACTTAAAAATCCGCTTTCCAAAGAAATGTCCGTTATGCTCTTATCGGTATCAGAAAGTAGCTCACAGGCACGTTCAAATTTATACAGATTTATAAAATCTTTAAAGTTAACAGAGAAGTAGCTGTGAAAAATCGAAGAGAAATAATGATATTCATAACCTAACTCCTTGGCGAGCTTTTTTAATGTAAGGTCGTCCGTAAGGTTTTGAGATATGTAATTAATAATATTAAAAAACAAATCCGCATTTTGTATCTGCTGTATTGGCTCTGCGTTTTTAAGGCATTGACTGCATACTAAATAAAGGCATGATATTCTTGTGTATAGCTCAGGAGTGCCTTGAAAGAACAAATTTTCTTTCAGGAAATCCTCTGCAACCTTGTCGCATCTGAATTTTGAAAATCTTGTATCTGAGCGTTTTTCTGAAAATTTGGAAATGGTATCCTCGGAGAAAACACCAATCCATACCTCTGATTTTTCATCAACAGCGAATGAATGGAGCATATATGGAAAAATCAAAAGCAGCTCTCCTTTTTCAAGCTTGTGAAAATCATTGTTAAGCTCTATATTTGCTGAGCCTTCAATAACATATATCAGTTCAAAGTTTTTATGGAAATGCTGTCCCCAGTTCAGATTTGTATATATAAAAGCATTATAATTAAAATTGCCTGCTGAGTTTGTTGGTTGATGTAGCATAAAATCACCTCATCTTAACTTTTGTCTATAATTATATAATATATTTCTTGTATTGTCAATATTGTTTGAAGTAAAATGAATTTAAGGAGAGAGGTGGTTTTATGCAGGGTACTGTATTTTCAATAGAAGAATTTTCTGTATATGACGGACCTGGAATACGCACGAGTGTATTTTTGAAGGGTTGTCCATTAAGATGCCTCTGGTGCCACAATCCTGAAGGACAGTTATTTGAGAGTGAAATTGTAAAAAGTCCTAACGGGTGTATAGAGTGCGGAAGATGTGTTGATGAGGCTGATATAAAAAACGACAGAATATGTTATACACAAGACAGTATTAAAGTCTGTCCGAGGAATTTATTAAGAGTATGCGGTAAAAGGTATGAAGCACAAGCACTTTGTGAAAAGCTCCTTAAAAATAAAGATATGCTTCGT
>JAZSPM010000187.1:0-27103 GCA_045537455.1 Candidatus Ornithomonoglobus sp.
GTAGGAACATATACAGATAGTTCAAATCCTGATTTGAAGCCGGGTTCATTTGTGTTTGCAATATATAGAACAGCTCCAAAGTATACGATAGACAATGTATCATATACATCATGCGATAGCCTTGAATTAGTTGATTATGCAACAGTAGTAGATGCTGTAAAGGCTGAAATTGACAGAATCTATGCAGAAGAAAACTGGAATCTGTATAAAGAAGAAATCGCACAGATAGGCAAGGACATTGTGGCGATAGAAAAGATTGCAGGAGCATTTGATGAAGACTACAAAGCAAAATATGATCAGCTAAAGAGCGGTAAGAATATTGCGCAAATCAACAAGGGCTTCTTTGAACAGTTCGCCGGAAAAGACAGTATTACAATCGGCTTCATCGGCGGTTCGTTAACTGAGGGTGGAAACGATTATCAGCAGATGTTCAAAAATTACATGGCTGAAAAGACAGGTGTAGCGGCAGAGAATATTAAAATTGTGAACGCAGGTAACGGCGGTCAGACTTCAGATTGGTTGAATATCAGACTATATGATGATATAATGTCAAAAAATCCTGATATAGTTGTATTTGACTTCGCAGGTAATGATGACCAGTACATGGGAAATGATAATATAAAATACATTAACGGATATTCAGGAACAGTTAACTATGCAGAAACAGCAATCAGAAGAATACTTCAGATGGAAAATGGTCCTGAGGTTATCCTTAATGAAATACCAAAACAGAATACAATCAAATTACATGCTTTAAGAGAACAGGGTGTAACGTGGTATAAAAATGAGCTTGGAAAAATAGTAGAGTTTAAGACTCCGCTTGAGGAGCATGTAAAGCTTGCAGAGTACTATAATATTCCGTGCATAAACATTATGGATTATATAGAGAATTATATGACTCTTGAAAATGCAGAAATCGGTTGGTATACTTATAAAGCAGAAGACGGTAATATAGTATGGACCGAAGCACAGGAAGGCGACAAGGGTGCAGTAAAGGTATGTACAACAAAAATCACAGAAATAGTTGAGAATATTAATTACGAAGCTTTACAGGCGTCACTTGGCAAGACATATAAATTAAATGAAGGTTACGGAAACAGCTTCCTGACTATTGCAAAAGACACTAATCATCCGACAACGGGTACAGACGGATATAAGCTGTACGGCGACATTATGCTAAAGCTTATGGAGGAAGACGCTTCGGCAGCACTAAGACTTGAAAGCTTACCGGCAGAGCCTTACAGCACACCTACATATGATCAGTTCACTCCTAAAAAGATAACAGTATCAAAAGCAGTACTGGATTCAATGGAAAATGTTACAATAGAGGGAGCAGGCAGCTATGCGGATGTTGCTTCATTTACAACAAGTAATATTAGAACTCGTTCAGGTGTTCAGTTTACAGGTCCTCTTACAGTTACATATAAGTTCAAGGGACACGTACTGTATCTTGCAGACTCAAATTATGAATTTATAATGAAAAATGCAACAATAGACGGTATGGCATATCCTAATCATACTACAATGCTTAATAAGGGAATGCTAAAGAATGATACTGACCATACACTTGTTATAAACATTCCTGAGGGTGCATCATATTCATTAGCAGAAATTTATACTGATGAAGATACTTTAAATTACAGCTTTGCAAGCCCTGTAGATAAATATACTACAATAGACCTTAGATACTATGCAAATACTTACGGCTTATACAGTCAGGGCGATGCACCTGTATATTCATTAAGTCAATATGATTCTGAGGTTGATTCTGCTACTAACGGAGTACCAAATATAATTCTTGATGAATATAGAGAGGGTGCCGGAATGGGAAAGGATCTTCCGGATGCACAGGAAGTTAAAGCTTATTTTGAAAACGAAGCTTATACAGGTATACCATATGATATGTCAATGCTTGAAAATTACAGATATAAGACTATAACATTAGATGCAAACAGGGTAAAACGCCTTTACGGACAGTACAGAGGAATTAATACTATTGATACTTCTGATGCAGAAATCGGTAAGCTAAGAGTTGATTTAGCAGATGATTTCTATAAGACTCTCAATATTGTCGGAAGAGCAACAACAAGTAATAATATAAGTGTTTCATTCTATTATACAGATGGAACACGTGAATCTGCACAGTTTAATTTGAGTGCAGGAAATACTGTGTATAATGCTCCGGCATATAACAGAATAACAGGAGCTAAGAGTGGCACAAGTCCTGTTAAGCAGGTACAGATTGCAGTTCCAAGCACAGACAAGAAGGTAGACTACATAAAATTTGCAAATGCAGGCGTTACAGATGCACAGATTTATGCTATGACGCTCGAAAACGTATATGATGCAGGTGTAATTGATGTAGAATTTGAAACAGCAGAAGGCACAACAATTTATGATCTTACAAAGCATACTGGTGAAACTGTAAATATTAACGTTACATCAAAGGCAAACAAGACAGGAAATGTTACAGGTAAGCTTTATGCGGCAATTTATAACGGTGACAGCCTAAGCTATGTTAAATCACTTGAAGCAGAGAGTACAGGAATTGATACACTGACAGGTGAATTTACAGTTCCTGCTGATTATGACAGTGAATGTACATTAAAGATATTCTACTGGGATTCAGGAATGACACCGTTTACACAGGCTTTTTAAACAACAAACTATTAATGAGATAGTAAACCTGAAACACAGTCAGATATACTATAATTAAAAAGTTCTGATATAAATGAGTGGAGGGTTGCTGTATGCAGCAACCCTTTACTTGTCCTGAAACAGTAAAAAGAAAGGAAGACAATATGAAAAAAATAATTTCAACAATGCTTTCAGCGGCATTTATTTTTCAGGCATTTGCCGGTGTTGTAAACGCACAGCAATCGGTGAATATAGAATCAGTTAAAACAAACGGTGCCGGATTTGTCATTGATTTTGATACTCCTATAGCAGAGGAAAGTATTTCGGATAACATTGTTGTAAAAGATATGCTTGAAAATGTCATTTCCGAAGTCAGCATTGACAGCGATGACGAAAGCATAGTTAATGTGACAATTCCTAAAAGCATGATAGGAGATACATGTACGCTGATTATTAAAAACGGCGTGAGTGGTTTTGATGGTGAAACTCTGACAGATAGTTATATGACAACTATGAAAATGCCGGGTTTTTATGATGAATTCGGAGATGATTATAAAAGCGGTGACTGGAAATGGAGAAATCTCAGTGCATCAGGTAATGCTATAGTAAAAGATGGAATGCTTTGGGTAATTGACAGTGGTTCATATAACACTACGCGTAATGAGACTATAGTTCATAGAAAAGACTATACTGATTATCAGTACGCTACATCTGTTTTGGAATACGATTATCTTCATACGACAAAGCATACAGGCGGTGATGAATGGAAAAACGGTTTTTCAACGCTTTTGAAGCTTAAGTCGGATACAATAAGTGTTGTTAACTGGGCATGGCAGCTTAAAAATGGTTATGGCTTTAATACAAGATTTACAACAGATACTATAAGATATTCTAAATATAATGGTACTAATATAAATTCTAATACAACGGATTTGAAAAAGCAAAATCTTACAGCAGGAAATTTGTATCGTTACAGAATAGAAACTACAACTCTTGAAGATTCTGTTGAGATTGTTATTAAAAGAGCAGAATATACTGATGGAGTACTGGGAGATTATACAAAAGTTACTTCTGTTACAGATAACACAAATCCTGATTTAGGTGCAGGAAGTGTTGCGTTTTGGTCAAGTAAAGAAGGTGTTTTATATAAGCTTGACAATGTTTTATATTATGGACAAGAGGAAGTAGAATTACAGACATTAGGTGAGATAAAAGAAAGTATTGAGTCAGAGATTGAGTATTATTATGACTTAATAGATGACGGAAATGACTACAGTGCAGAGATAGATGAAATTAATATTAAAATTAACGAGCTTTTGGAATATGGAATGAGCATTGGTGAAGAATATTTAGAGATGCTCAATGAATTAAAAAAATTGAAAATTATAAGTACAACCTTTGAGGGTGGTAATGTAGTCATAAAATTTAATAAAGCGATTGATGAAGAATCTGTTAATGATAATATTATCGTTAAGAACAGCGAGGGAGTAGATGTTGTTACAGGCTTGGAGCTGTCGGAGGACGGTAAAGAAATAATTCTTACCTGTTCAAATGACATATATGGTAAAGAGTGTTTTGTAACAGTAAATTCAGATATTGAAAATAAAATAGGAACAGCTCTTGGTAGTGATTTTATGGGGATATTTACACCGGAAGGCTTCTATGAGGATTTTGGTGATAATTATAAAAATGACTGGCAATATAACTGTCTTGGAACTATTAATAAAGCAAACACCAAAGACGGTATGCTTCATTTGGTAAATAATTCAGGAACATCAAATAAAAATGGAGAGGTTGTTATTCTGTATAAAAATGATTACAGCGATTTTGCATATAAAGACTCTGTTCTGGAATTTGATTATATAACTATTCAGGAGCTTGCTGATGCAGAATCATGGACAAATAACTGGGCTGCAATGGTAAAGGTTCCGAAAAACTTTCCATATGTATCTAACTGGGCATTCAAAATAAAGGCCGGATACGGATTTATTACAAAGGGAAATGTCGATGACCTTAATTTCACAAGATATAGTGATACCGACCCTGACAGTAATAGAAAAACCTTGGTTTCAAAGCAGAATTTGCCCGTGGGTAAGCCTGTAAGATTCAGAATAGAAACAGTTACAGATGAAGAAAAATCAAAGGTTACATTAAAGGTCTACCGTGCCTATTATACCGATAATGTTTTGGGTCAATTTTCACTTATAAGTACAGTAACAAGCCCGGGCAGCGGTGCAACAACTGACAATACAGCTTTTCTTGGTGAAGGCTCATGTGCGTTCTGGGCTGGGAGAAACGGTTATCATGCTGTAGATAATGTAAAGTTCGTAAATCTTAATCAGAAGATAAATCTTATGTCGCCTGATGAAATAGCGGATGCTGTACAGGCTTCTGTTGATACGCTTAGTGAAAAGAATCTTACAAATGATGATAAATCAGAGATTTTAAAAACAGGAAATATGCTTGAGTTTTTGGACAATATCAATTATGACATTGATGAAAGCATTATAAACTCTTACGAAAGCTTAAAGGAACAGTACCCTTTGATTTTGACGTTTAATATAGAGGATAAAATAACTCATTATGAAAGTAACATTGTTTTTTCAACAGCTATTGATAAAAAATATATAACAAAGGAATATATTAAAGTTACAAAGAACGGTGAAAGCTTTGACGATTATGAAATAATAACAGCAGATGAAGCAAGTGTTTCGGAAGTTAAGCTTGAAATTTTTAATAACCGTGCATATGATGGTATATTCAAAGTAATTCTTAATGCTTCAATGGCAACACCGACGGGATTAAATATAGGTGAAAATATTGTATGTGAGCTTGCTGAAAATGCAAATGTTGTATTTTCTTCTCTTAATGCAAGCGGTAATACCTTATCAGGAGTAATAGAAAACAAAAGTGCAAAGTCGCAGGATTATACGGCTGTTCTTACGGCGTGGACTGATGATAACGGAACAAATAAGCTTTTAGCAGTAAAAGCATTCAAAGGAAGCTTAAATGCGGCAAAAACAGAGAATGTTTCTGTTGAGGTAAGTGCAGATTCGGAATATAAATATGCAGGATATATTTTAAACGGTTCAGAGGTTTTAAGCTATCAACCTGTGAGAGATGAGGATTATGCAACATCTGAGGAATCGGTTTATGAGGGGATAAATCTTGATCCGGGTAAAGAGACATTAAAGATAGGTGGCAAGACTGCTAAAAAAGGCAGATATGCGTATGCAATAGTTTTTAATGAGGGATTTGATTTTGACACAATAACAGATGAAAATGCACTGATATATGCAGGAGCTGTTACAACAAATTCGCAAGGATATTATTTGATAGAAACTAAGCTTAATTCAGAGTTTCTTTTGAAGGATGAAAACGGCAAGCCGAAGGCAGGATATATTTATACATATGAGTATGACGATGAAAAGGGATTGACATCAACTCCTGATAAAAAGTTTTTTGCTTCGGAAGAAGTCAGAATTGCGGCAGTAGAGGATATAAAAGGTGCAACTACAGCTGTAGGCATGGATGAGACATCCTTATCACAGATGTTGGAAAAGTATCAGAACATTTTGGGACTTACATCTGATTTGTTCAACGGAGTAACAAAAGAGGGAATTGCAAAAATTCTTTATCCTGAAATTCCAAAGCTTGGAATTACAACAATGAATGCTCAGGAAATAGTTACACGTTATGCACTTATTGCAGCGTTTAATGAGGGCAAAGTAGATCTTGTATTCAAGAACGGTAAGTTTTTGTATGAGGATATAATGACGCTTGATGATTTTGATAGCCGTGAAGAAGTTACGTTGAAAAATGTATTTGACAGCTTACTTAGTGAGTCAGGAAAATCTGCTGTTGTGGCTTCAATGACGAATAAGAGCTTTACAAGCATTGAAGATATTCTTGACTGTTTCTCAGAACACACTGTTCTAAAGACAATTTATATGTCGTCAAAAAGCGGTTCAGGTGTAGTTGGTGAAGCAATTACTAAAAATAATGCGGATTATATATCGCTTGATTATGGACAGTATTTCAGTATTTCGGAAAATAAAAGAACTAAGGTAAATGATAAGCTGTTAGGGAATAATTATTCGGATAAAGCCAAGCTTTCTACAGCGATTAAAAGTGCAATAAAAGCTTTGCCGTCAAACGATACAGGTGTTGGCGGAAGTGATAATGGCGGTGGTTCGCATTCCAGCAGTAAAGCACCGGCAATAAACAGTATACCTACAGGTACAGGCAGTGTTCCTGCGGAAACTCCAAAGTATACAGGAAAATTTGCAGATATGGAAAATGCTCTTTGGGCTGATGCAGCTGTAACTTATCTGTCTGATAAAGGCATTGTAAATGGTGTGAGTGAAACTGAGTTTGCACCGAACAGTTATGTAACAAGAGAGCAGCTATGCGTTATGATTGCTAAAGCTTTTGAGCTTGAAGCAGCAGAAAATGAAGCACCTTTTGAGGATGTGTTGGAGAAAAGCTATTATAAAGAAGCTGTTGCAAGTGCATATGAAGCAGGAATAATGATAGGTATAAACGATAAACAGTTCGGAGTAGGTCAGGGTGTTACAAGACAGGATATTGCAACTGTAATCTATCGTGTTATAGATGAGCCTGAATTGGAGGGTGGAAAGAAAGCCTTCTATGATGAAGCGGATATTGCGGATTATGCAAAAACGGCAATAGAATATCTTGCATCTACAAATGTAATTAACGGATTTGACGATAACACCTTCAGACCAAGCGAAATATGTACAAGAGCGCAGGCGGCTAAAATTATATATGAAATAATTAAAAATATATAAAGAAAGGATACGTGATTATATTGAAAAAACGAATACTTAGTATATTTTTGATACTTGCAGCTTGTATAAGCCTTGCAAATATTGTTTCATATGCCGAGGAAGTAAAATCTGCACAGATATACGTTGCACCCGATGCTAAAAAGGGTGCAGCGGGAACTATTGAAGATCCGTGTCAGTTAAATGATGTGCCATCTAAAATCAACACGATAAAGAAAGAATCGCATGACCCTATAGAAATTCAGGTAATACTCCGCGGCGGAGTCTACAGAAGAACCGGTACATATACAATATCGGCAACCCACGGCGGAGATGATAATGAGCATAGAGTCATTTATAAAGCCATGGAGGGCGAAACCCCGATATTGAAGGGCTCAAAGGAGATAGACCTCACGAAGCTCCAAAAGGTTACTGATTATAACATTTTAAAAAAGATAGATAAGGAAGCAAGAGATAAGCTTGGCTATATAGATTTGAAAGCACAGGGAATAACGAAGGTTGCTTCAAATCCTGAAGCGGCAAATTACAGTAAGCTTTATCTTGACGAGGCACAGCAGATGCTGGCGCAGTGGCCTAACGGTGAGTATAATTATAGGTATTTTACGTCTGTATCCCCAGGCTCAAGTAATGTTAGCGGAGCAGGCGGCACATTTAATTACGGCAAAGAGACAAGACCTTCAAGATGGACAGAGTCAAAGGATGGTGTAATTGAGCTTTTCCCGGGATGGAATTATGACAGGTCAACCTGCTATATAGGCAGTATAGATACAAAACAAGGTAATATAACATTAAAGCACGGCGTTAATTATGGAGTAACCAATGTGTATTCACCGCGCTGGCGTGCAATAAATCTGCTTGAAGAAATTGACCGTCCGACAGAATATTATATTGACCGTGATACTATGACGCTATACTATTATCCTCCACATGGATTAAAGGATTCAAAGCTTGAAATATCTACACTGAGCGGTGCGATGATTAACCTTGCAGATGGAGCGGAAAATATTACCTTTGAAGGCATAACCTTTGCACAGACCTGTGGTGATGTTATACATACAACAGAAACAGCAACATATAAAAATATTACGATAGATAAGTGTAATTTCTATGATATTGGCGGATATTGTTTCTATTATCGTTCATATAATTATTCATCATTCTGGGATCATGCAGAGTGGCAAAATCCGATAGGTAAATTCAGGAATCTTGTAATTACCAATAATATGGTTTTTAATGTTAACCAGACAGCTTTCTTTGCAAACGGTATGGGAAATGTTGAAACAATAGAAAAGTACGGTCTTACTGTTAAGAATAATTATATTAATCAAATCAATGGCACTACAGCGGCTATGCAGCTTCATTCTGTTGAGGGTGATGTATCTAACAACTTGATTCATAATGTACCTTTTTATGCACTGGGCTTTGGGGGTATAAACAATAAATATAAAAATAATGAGGTTGTAAGAACTGTAGGTCAGGTTGTGGACTCAGGTGCCTTTTATGCAGGAAGAACAGTAATACAAAGAGGAAATGAATTTGCATATAATTATTTTTACAAGACGGGACCTGTTGACCCTGAAATGTGGAAGCACAAGCATAACAGAGGTCTGTATTTTGACGATTGTTATGCAGGAGGTTATATACATCATAATATATTTGCCGGTGGTGACGGCGGCGGTGCCGGCGGTGACGATAAGGGTGCCTCTACATCAGGCTCAGGGTCAAAATATTACAGCAATATATTTGTAGACCTTAAAAAAGGCTTGAATTGGGGATTTTGGCAGGGACGAGATTTTTATACTCCGCTTATGTCGCACTTGCCAAATGCAAATCTTGAAAAATATCTGAAAGCATTTCCCCAGGTAGAAGAAGAGTATGAGGCATTAAAGAAAATAAACTTTAATTCATCGGTGCTTAATGAGGCTGTTGGTAATTATTTCTTAAATACAGAGGATACTGCAACCGGTTTAACCGATTTAATGAAGAAAAGCAATAAAATTGAAAATGAAATTATAGGAACTGGGTATACGGATTTTGTTGATTATGAAAATAAAGATTACCGTATAAGAAAAGACAGTGAAGCATATAAAAGGAATCCTGATTTAATTTCGGAGGATTTTGATTTATCCTCAATCGGTATTCAGTGGGATGAAGGCTTTGATAAATCAAGAATTACATCAAAGCGTAATTTCAGAAAGCTGTATCCTGAGAATGGAAGAACTAATGTAAGTACAAATGATGTTGAGTTTTTATGGGAAAAAGCATTTGATGTGGATTCATACAGATTTGTACTTGCAAAAGATCCTGAATTTAAAGAGATTGTTGTTGATAAGAACGTTCCGTATAATTACTGTACTGTAGAACAGCTTGATGCTGATTATACAAAGTATTACTGGACGGTTTACGGTGTAAACGAAACAATGTCGATGAGCGGAGAATGGGAAGCAAACGGTGTTCCGTATGTATTTGCTACAACAAAATATGAGTTCCTTAACTTTGAAGAGCTTGAGGCAACCGTAATAAAGGTTCAGCAGCGAATGCCTTATATAACAGAGGGAACAACACCGGGTACATTTAAGCCGGGTACAATCAACAGAATCAATTCACTGTTACAGCAGGCAAAGGAAGCTGTTAAATGGGAAGTAGGAGTTAAACGTCAGTCCGATGTTGAAGCACTTGCGGCTGAGCTTGAGGAGTCTATTTCGGAAGATTACATAAATGACGGGTTTTTTGAGCTTGGACCGGTCCTTAAGGATAAAAGCAGATGGACAATAAGGAACGAAAAAAGCTCCGATGTACGCTTTGAAGATGGTGTAGTTTCAATTCTTCCGAAAGGAGTAGAAGGAAGCAATGCTAAAAGCGGCGATGCGTTTATGGAATGTCTGGATTTTGATATTATTTCAAAAAGAATTTTGTTTTCATTCTCAATGAAGGTTGATTTTGTCGGCTCGGGCTGGGTAGGCCTTGGCGTGAGAGCAAAAGAACCGTTACTGGATTTGTGGAGCTGTGAAAATTATTTCTTTGCTATAAAGCCGGATAAAATAGAAGTGCAGCTTCGAGGTTCAGGAAAGAGCGGAATATTGGAGGAAATACCTAATACCTACATAAAAGATAACGAATGGTGCGATATTATATTTGGTGCATATAACTGCGGATTTGGTCAGCTTATGACTCTTGTTGTAAATGGTGAAATAGTAAGAGCGTGGATGGATACAGATACATATCAGATAACGAGGACAGGTGGGTTAAAAATTTACAGCTCGCAATGCGGATTGTATTTGCGTAACACACAAAATGAGAATAGCATTGACTTTAAAAAGCTTGTTGCAGATAACAAGGTTATAGCTTCAGGTGAGATTTGTAAAACAGTAGATGGTTATCTGGGCAAATCACAGGTGTTTGTTGATGGATGTAATTACTACTACAGTGCCGGTATTAACAAGGGTAATATACCGATGAAAATTAACAGCGACGGAGCTTACATGATGACGGCAGAGGGATTAAAGGCTATTGGTGTTGATTTTACAAGAAATGATAGTGGTGTTACTTTAACAAGAAACGGAAATTCCACTACAATAGAAGGTAATGCTGTTTTGGTTGAAAACGAAACAGTTTATGTTCCGGTAAAAGAAGCTTTATATAGCTTAGGACTTAATGTTTACTATTTTGATGATGTTCTTATCGTGGGAAAGAACACCAACTATGCGGTAGAAAATGATGTTGGTATCAGAGCTAAAATTTCAAAAGCATTCAACATTATAAACGATATTTAATTCAGAGATAGAAAGGAGTTAATGAACAAACGATGTATAAAAAGAAGATATTATCATTAATATTAACGCTTTGTCTTGTTCTGCCTTCAGTGACAGCGATTGCCGAGGAAGAAATTGACATTGTTGATTATTCGGCATACAGTCAGGCACTTGAATTTGCGGGGATGCTTGGAATATATACTGATGAGCAATGCGAAATGCCGGGAGAGAAAATCAGAAGAGAGGAATTTGCAGGAATTATAGCAAACATATTAAATCCCGGAGTTAATAATCAGGATGGCTGGTTGGCGGAAATATTAGGTCCTGATAACAATGATACAGTTATTGATATAGAAGCAGGCAAGGAAGTAATTTTTACTGATGTTCTGGAGAATAATGAATATTTCGAGGACATAGAGCTCGTTTATTCTTACGGTTTGATGAATGGTACGGGAAACCAGATGTTCGGTCCTGATGAATATGTAACATTGCCCCAGGTTCTTACTGTTTTTATGAAGCTGTTAGGATATAATGAGTATTTGCAGGGCAGTTATTATACAGCACAGGTAAGCGGTGCGGCAGAGATTGGGCTTATTAAAGGTTTAGAGAAAATAAGTTATACAGACCCGATGACTTATGCTGATCTTGTTGCATGCATTGAAAATCTTTATGATGCAAAGATATGTAAGGTAGATTATTCAAATGGAAAAAAAGTTTATGTAAGTGAAGAAACATTTTTGTCAGCCTATTTTAATATAGAGTGGGAAAGAGAAAAGCTATGGCAGACTGACAAGCTAAGCCTTTTAAAGCAAAAAGGACGTCATGCTGTTATAGGTGAAGCTTCATATACTATTCCGGATAATATGGAATACTTGAATGAGTATTTAGGACGTGAAATCAAAGCATATTACAAAGAAGAGGACTTTGAGAAAAAGCTTTTCTACGCAAGGCTTACAGAACGTGATGAAAGTATTACAATAAGTTCGGACGATATTGATTATTATGACAGCAATGTTTTATATTACTATCCTGAAGGAAGATTAAGTCCAAAAAGTGCAAAAATAGATATCAGTGCAAATGTATTGTACAATGGTTATCTTACAGATATTTATGATGCAGAATTGTTTGATTTTAATAAAGGATATGTTACACTTATAAAATCTGTTTCATCAGATAAGTATGATACTGTTATGGTAAATGATTTCCGTGATTTCAGGGTTGCAGAAAACAATTTAAATGAACAAAAAATTTACCGGGAAGCAGACGGAAAACCTATAGAAAATGAAGAATCAGAAGTGATTGATTATGGCAGTAATAATTATAATATCATCATAAAAGATACTGAGGGGAATTATCTGACAAGTGATAAAATCTTAAAAGATGATATAATAAATGTTGCAAGAAACGGTGATGTAATTCAGATTTTAAAATCTAATGAAATGATTAGCAAGGCAAAAATCAAGTCAATGTTTACAGAGGACGGCGATACGGTTATATCCACAGGAGAAGCAGAATATATTCTTCGTTCGGATTACATTTCAAAATTTGTTGCAATTAAACCCAACAATACATATGACCTTAGATTGGATGCGTTCGGATATGTTGTGTTTGCAGGAGGATTTGTTTCAGGTTCAAAAAGCAGTGAAGCAATGGTTCGTGAAGGAAGAACAGTTGTAACAGATGATGGAGAAAAGTCTTATTTCTTGAAGCTTATTGGTATGGATGCTAAAGTCTATAAGCTTTTCACAGCACAAGAGGTGAAGATTACAGATGACAAGGGTGAAGTTTTTGTATGTAAATCGGCTTCTGAGATTGCTGCCAAAATGGACGGATATACAAGCTTTATTACTTATACTTTGGATAAGGAAGGTAAAATCAAGTCCATTGAAATGGCAAGAACGGTTATAGATAAGAACGGAGGAGATGTAATATACGACCTGAGAGCGATTGAAGGGAGTAAAGATTCGACTTTTGCTGTTGATACATGGGAACAATTCTTTACGGGAGCATCATCAAGATTTTATTCGCGTGATAAATTTACTACATATCTGTTTTGCCCTGAAGATATTGATGAATCAAAGTATTCTTCAAGCAACCTGATTTCTGATGTTTTTACAAGATCAACCTATTATCTTGGTTTTTTTGGAAGACAGGAAGGTACACGTATGGCTGAATATGCGGTAGCATATAAGCGTCCTGCTTCATCGGGAACCGTTTCAAAATATTATTTTAGAGAAATGGCATATCTTGTAACAGAGGTCGGACAGGCATGGGTAAATGATGAGATTGTTGATATGATAAAAACAACTAAATTAAATGTCAACGGTAATCCATCTCAGAAAACATTTTACAGCCGTAATACTGATGCGGTAAATTCCGAGGGTGTAGAGTGCTCGTATTTTGATGCCTGCCCTGATATTATTGAAACAAAGGGTAAGGATTACAAGGTAGAACGAGGAGATATAATTGTTGTTCAGGCATCAGCTTTTGAGGGCGGTATAGTATCAGGAGTGTATATGGCATATAAAAATAATGCAATGTCTCCGGAAGCAACAGCAGGTTCAAAGCCCGGTTGGATTGTCGGTGCACAGGCACAGTATAATTCAAACGTTAAAAACGGTAATCCATATGCGATTGATACAGCACTTGCGTCTAACGGAAAAAGAATAGACATATGGGGTTTAAGAGTGCTTTACGGATATGTGATATCATATAAAGATAACGTTCTTAAATTTACAACTCAGGACATAGCGGCAAATGGATATACCGGCCCGGAAGATGCTTATGTAGATGAATGTATGCCTTTTAAAAATAACAGCCAATTTGCCACATATGTTATTGATTATACTGGAAGTATACCAACTGCAAAGAAAGCATCGGGAAGTGATGTAAAGACATTTGAAAGCTACGGAAACAAGGCATCGCAGATATTATATTTTGCATATAATCAGATAAGTGGAGTTGTTTTGATAATGAATAGATGATTTTAAAATGATTAGATTATAACTCCCTTGATTTTAATATTGAGGGAGTTATTTTGTTTAAGTAGTTTGGAGAAAAATATCATGAAAAAAATTTTTGTTTTATTAATTGCAGCGGGGTTATTACTCACAAATATCACACCGATATATGCGGAAAATGAAGAAAGTATATGTATTTACGTTGCACCTGACGGTAAAACAGACGGCGACGGAAGTATAGGTAATCCATTTGCAACAATCACAGCAGCTGATAGTTATGTTGAAGAATTAAAGAAAAGCTTGAATGAGGAAACGGAAATTCAGGTAATACTGCGAGGCGGAGAATACAGAATAGATTCGGATATTTCGCTCAGTAGTTCAAATACAGGTTTTTCGAACGACAAAAGAGTAATATATCGTGCTATGGAGGGTGAAACTCCTGTAATAAAGGGTTCAAAGCTTCTTGATATTTCGGCGTTTTCTGAAATCACTGATGAAGCTGTTCTTTCAACACTTAATGAGAATGCAAAGGAAAATATAGTTGTTCTTGATTTAAAGAAACAGGGTATAACAAAATTATCGGGGGATTTTTCGTCAAAAATCAAATCAATTCCGTACGTGAATTTGTATCTGAATGATTTGGAGCAATCTGTTGCACAGTGGCCAAACGGTGACTATAATTATTCATCATATACTGTTGACAAAACAGATGGCAGTGTTATATATCCAAAGGAGTCGGGTAAAGCAGATAAATGGAAGAATGAAACGGATGCAGTATTTTCCGGATTTTTTGATTCGTGGGAATATACAGATACTTTGTTTGATATGACGGGAGTTACGGCAAGCGGTGGACTAAAACTCAGTACTGATGGATTGGTTTCTAATAGTAATACTAAGCGTTTTAAAATGCTGAATTTGTTAAGTGAGCTTGATGTACCGGGAGAATGGTATCTTAATAAATCAGAGATGAAGTTGTATTATTATCCTCAGCATGAATTAGACACAAATGATAAACTCGAAATATCTTTGTTTTATGATACATTGTTTAAAGTAAGCAATGGTGCTTCGAATATCAGCTTTGAGGGAATTACATTTTCGCAGATGTGCGGAGATGTAATAGGAGGACTAGTGAATGGTAATTCTGTTAATGAAAATATCACTGTAGATAAATGTACATTTACAGATGTTGGAGGCAGTGCCGTTAATTTATATTCATATACTTATTGTCCGTTTTATGATCATGAAGAATGGCAGAACAGAGTTGCTAAGGTGAAAAATGTTGCGGTTACAAATAATATTTTTTATAATATGCATGGCGGGCCGATAACAATTCATTCGGGAAATCCCGAAACCTTAGAAAGCTATGGGGTTGTGGTAAAGAATAACTATTCAAATCAGCCGTATTCATATGCTGTAACTAAGCCAATGTTAATCGGAAATTATAACACAATAGGAGCAGTAATAGAAAATAATCTTGCTCATAATGTTTCGAAAAATGCTCTTGAAGTCATGGGTTCTTATAACAAAATAAATTATAATGAAATTGCTCATACAACAAGAGAGGTCGCAGATGCCGGTGCATTCTATTCAGGAAGAACAATAATGCAAAGACGCAATGAGTATGGTTATAACTTTTTTAATGAAGTAAATCCTGCACAAAGCATACTTATGCCGTATAGTGCAAACAGAGCTATTTATTTTGATGACAGCTATTCAGGCGGATACATTCATCACAATATAATAGTAAACGGAGATAAATCATTGTCAACAAGCGGAAGCGGCTCCGAAATCTCTAATAATATTTCAGTTGAGTGCCCGAATGGTATACATTTAGGAGTTTGGGAAGGAGTAGACAGGTATTCAAAATTACTCAGTGAAGAAAATCTTTCAAAAGATAACGTAAAATGGTATTTAAAGCAATTCCCTGAAATTCAGGAGGAATACAAAACAATAAAAGCTTCCGATTTTACGGTTACAACGGGCAATAAGGTAACAGGAAATCTTACTGTATACGGCAAAAATCCTGAAGATGGGTTGAATGATGTCATGATAAACAGCAATATCTTTTCAGGAAATATAAGAAAAAATAGTTATGATGATTTTGTGAATCCCGATGCTCTTGATTTCAGAATAAAGAAGGATTCTGAAAGCTATCTTAAAAATAACAAGCTGTTAAGCGAGGATTTTGATATTTCGCAAATCGGTATTCAATGGAATGAAGGCTTTGATAAAACGAGAATAACTTCAAGAAGGCATTTTGATATTATACAGCCTACAGATAACAGCTTTAAAAAGGATGATGTTGTACATCTTATGTGGGAAAAAGCTTTTGACGCTGATATGTATCGTGTAGTTATTGCAAAGGATGAAGCATTTTCAGAAGCTTTAAAAACTATAGATGCACCGTACAATTACTGTTCTTTGAATTTGAATGGATTTAATTCGGAGGATTTATATTGGAAGGTGTATGCTGTAAATGAGACACGCTCAATGAACGGCGAATGGGAAGCAGAAAATGTTGGACACATAAAAATAACTGATGCTACAACGGAAGATACAAGACTTTATATAAAGAATGCAGTTGTTTCAGGAAAAACGCTTAATGTAGAGTTTTCGAAATCGGTTGATGCATCGTCTCTTGATGGGCGAATTCATTTGTATGATGAAAACAACGTTGAAACTGAAAGTGCGGAATATGCTCTGAAAGATAATATTTTGGATATTATATTACCTGACGGATTCTTTAATTCTGTATTTTCGGTTGTGCTTGATAAAGAAATTTCATCAGGAGAAGAAACATTAGGTCAGAAATATGTGGCAAGCTCAGAGCTTATAGGATTTAGCGAGGATTTTGCTGAAGCCTATAGCGATGGTGACTGGCAATATCAGGTAAAAACCGGCGGAAGCGTATCAAGCTTCGGATTGTCACATCCTGCAAATGTTACCGATGGAGTGCTTTATGTAAGTAATAACGAAAGTGCTGTTGCAACAGAGCGAACTGCTGTGTTTAAGAAAGATTACGAGGATTATTCTTTGAGTGATTTTGTTCTTGAATTTGACTACAAACGCTGTGCAGTTACGGCAACAGATGATTTTGAAGTGTTTTTAAGAGCAAATCGTGGCGGAGATAAGCGTTATCCACCGATATACGGAACAGGCTGGAGGTTATTTGTAAATAACGCATATTCTATGACATTCAGATACGGTAGGCTGCATATGGGAAAAGCTGTTAATACGGAAAGCTTTGTGAAAAATTCTACGGATGCATCAGCTCCGAATATAATTGATGTATGGTATAGATATAAAGTAGAAGCAAAGGATGAAGGGAATCTTACAAAAATTAAAGTGTATTCTGCAAGATATCAGGGAGATACATATGGAGATTATGAGTTGTTAAAGGAATATTCATATTCTAAAGATAAGACATTAACCGAGGGTACGGTAGCGTTTAGTGTATGTAAAGACGGTGGTGCTGCGTTAGATAATATAACATTTTCAGAATTAAAGCCTGTAGAGTTCAGAACTATTGATGAAATGAATACGTATATTCTATCAGAAACAGATAAGCTTAAGCAAATAAGTGAAGATGTAGATTACAGTAAAAAAGCTGATGAGCTTTGCCGTATTGGTGCACTGATTAACACAGAGAATATACTAAGTGACATACCGCTAAAAATAATTAATACTTATTTGGACAGCAATAAGCTTGTATTTGAATTTAATATGCCTGTAAGTATTGCAAATGGCAGCGTGGCTCTTGTTGAAGAAGATAAAAAATTGAATTGTTATGCAAATGATAATTTGCTGTATGCCGAAATTCCGGGAGAGTGCTTTAATAAAGAGTATACTGCTTCCGTATCGGGGTTTGTTTCGAAATATGGAAATACTATGCCGGAGGAATACACAGAAAGCTTTAGCATATATGGATTTTTTGATGATTTTTCGGGTAGTAGCTCTGGTTGGCAGTATAGAAATTGTAGTGCTTCAGGGAATGCACCTCTTAAAGACGGTATGCTGAGAATAGGTGACAAGTCAGATGTAGCATTATTGGTAAACAGGAAAGATTATCTTGATTATATGTATGAAAATGCTGTTTTGGAATACGATTATTTAATATTATCAAATCAGTCAAATTCGTGGCAGGAAAGTGCAGGACCTATTTTAGGGATTAATGCAGATTCTGTTTATGTTGAAAACTGGACCTGGAAATTTAATGACGGCTATGCTTTTATAAACTGGTATGATTATGAAAAAATGTATTTTATTAAGAATAATAAGACGGACATAGCGGAAAGGTCGGCAGAGGTTTTGCAATATGCTCAACAACTTGAAACAGGTAAGAAATACCGTTATAGAATAATAAAGCAGACAGAGGGTGAAAAGATTAATTTTAATATTTATCGTGCGGAATATGACGGCGAACTTATTGGTGAATATAAATTTATCACCTGCACTTCAGCACCTGTACCTGAAAATAATATGGGAAGCTTTTTATTCTATACATATAAGGGTACTGATATATTAATAGACAATGTATTATACAGAGATATTGATAAATATGGAATAAAGCTTATTGAAAATGGTGAAAATGTTGAAATTTTTAACACACACGCTATAAGCGGAGATGTAACAGTGGTTTTGGCATACTACAATGGAGACAAACTGGTAAAAGCAATGCCGGAAACTATTAATTTTGGAGAGAAGGAAGCAAAAAAAGAGTTGCCAATACAAACAGCTATAACCGAAGAATATGATAAAATAAAGGTATTTGTATGGGGCTCCTTAAAGAGCTTAAAACCGTTAGCACATGCTCTGATAAAATAACAGGAGAGAGGATAATGAGATGAATAAATATGATATTCCTACAGATATGAACAGATACGGTGCAGAAAAGCTTCCTGTTCCGTATCTTGAAAACAAGCCGGAAGTTATTGATATAAACATAGGCAGACAGCTATTTGTTGACGATTATTTAATAAGCAGCACAAATCTTGTTCGTTGTTGGCATAAGCCTAAAAAAAGTGACAAAAATCCCGTTTTCTATCCCGAAACAGAGCTTGAAAAAGGAACAAAGACAGGTCACGCAGCAATGGCGGCACCATTCAGTGACGGTGTATGGTATGACGGTTATGAAAATAAATTCAAAATGTGGTATCATGCCGGATGGTTTGACGGTACTGCATATGCTGAGAGTGAAGATGGCTTTATATGGAAAAGAATTGACAGAGTTATTCCTGAGCGTGAAGGAGTAATGCGTGATTCGGCCGCAGTTGTTGTAGATAATTATAACAATCCTGATGAAAAGTACAAAATGTTTTTATACTCAAGACCTGTCGAAGGCGAAGTGTATTCGTCAAAAGACGGGGTGGAATGGAAGCTGATTAATTCATTTAAGCTTGGCGGCGACAGGAGTACGATGTTTTATAATCCGTTCAGAAAGAAATGGGTATACAGCATCCGCTCTTATTGGGGAGGACGAAGCAGAAGCTATTTGGAGTGTGACAGCTTAGACGAATCAGCGTCAGAAGAAAATTCAGTTCCTTGGATGAGAGCTGACAAATATGATATTACGGATGATGAAATAGGATATCCTGTTTCGTTATATAACCTTGACTGTGTGGCATATGAATCCGTATTACTTGGGGCGTTTTGTATTTTTACAGGTCCTGAAAATGATGTATGCACAAAATCAGGATTGCCTAAAATGACTAATTTACAGATGGGATTTTCAAGAGACGGGTTTCATTTTCAACGACCTGATGACAGAACTCCATTTATAGACGGAAGCCATGATAAGAATCAATGGGATTGCGGATATATCCATTCAAATAACGGAATTGTCATAATAGACGGTGATGAGCTTAGATTTTACTATACGGGCTTTAAAGGTGATGAAAGTAAAACAAGTCTTGAACCTCAGTATGACGGAATGTATTCAAACGCAAGTATGGGTATAGCAACGCTTCGTCGTGACGGTTTTTGCTCAATGAATGCCTACGGTTATGAGGGTGAACTGATAACAGAAAAGATGAAGTTTGACGGGGAGTATTTGTTTATCAATGCGGATAGCAGATACGGAAGTATAAAAATAGCATTGATTGATGAAGAATGCAATGAGATTCCGGGATATACAGCACAGGAATTTAATGATGTAAAACAAAACGGTACGAAGATTTTATGTTCGTGGGAAAATAATACGACAATAAAAATAAAAGAAAATGTAAGGTTTAAGTTTACTGTAAAGGACGGGGCTTTGTATTCATTTTGGGTAAGCAAAAAAAGCACCGGTGAAAGCGGAGGGTACCTTGGTGCAGGAGAAATAGGAAAGAAAACTTATATTGATGAGGAGAATTAAAAATGAGAATAAATACACCGCCTATGGGATGGAACACATGGAATACATTTGGGGAAAATATTGATGAGAAGCTTATTTTGGAAACAGCTGACGCAATGGTAGAAAAAGGGTACCGTGATGCCGGATATGAATATTTGATTATTGATGACTGCTGGAGTGAAATGAAGCGTGATGAAAACGGAAGATTAGTACCTGATAAAAAGAAATTTCCTCATGGAATGAAATACATAGCAGACTACATTCACAGTAAAGGATTGAAGTTCGGAATGTATTCTGATGCAGGCTTTTATACCTGTGCCGGGTATCCTGCAAGCTATGGTCATGAAATAACAGATGCACAGACGTTTGCTGAATGGGAAATAGATTATCTTAAATATGATTTTGGCTTTTTTCCAAACAGCGCTAATGCTCAGGCAGCATATCTTACAATGGCACAGGCATTAAGAATGACAGGTCGTGATATAATATTTACGGGCAGTACGGGCGGAGTGGCTGACGTAAGTAAATGGGCGTTATCAAGAGGCTGTCATACATACCGTTCTACTGATGATATTTCTGATTCAAAAGCTTCATTTATGAGAATATTGGAAAGTCAGGCAGACCGCTTTGAAAGTGATAACTGTATAAATGATATGGATATGCTGACTGTTGGAATGAATGGTAGCGGAAATGTTGCGGCAGACGGAGAAAATTATCATGCATCTTCTGATACAGCAGGAATGAAATATCAAGATTATGAAAGCCAATTCCTTGCATGGGCATTTTTCGGAACACCACTTATTATTGGAGCGGATATAAGAAAGATAGATGAAAAATGTCGTGAACTTTTATTAAATAAAGAGGTTATTTCAATAAATCAGGATCCTGAGAACAGACCTCCTTTCAGAATAGAAAAGTTTTATGACCACGCTCATGTTTTTGCAAGACTTTTAAACGATGGAGATATTGCGATTTTGGCTGTTAATTTTCATGCTGAAACTCCAACACAAAAAAGTATTAAACTAAAAATTGCTTTTGATGATTTAGGAATAAGAACAGGAAGCGGATACGGACTTGAGCTTACTAATGTATTAACAGGAGAAAAACTCGGAACCTTTGAGGGTGGATACGGTATACAGGTAGAGAGTGATAGGGCAGTTCTTTTAAGAGGTAAAATTGTCCCGTTTTCATACTGATTGAGGCTTAAAACAAATAGAAAGTCGATTATTCTATTAATTTTTTAAGTGTGTATGATGTAATAGTAACATATTTAAAATACACTTAAGGAGAAAAAATATGCAGAAAATAACATTTGGAACACCTGAAAAGATAGTTCCTACAAAATATTGCAAGTGTTTAAATTATATTGAAAAAGATATAAAATATAATACCGATAATTTTAAATTCAAAACAACGTCAAGAGGCTGCGTTCTGGAATTTCCTTTAGAAGAAGATGAACAGATTTATGGTTTTGGGTTGCAGTTAAAAGGATTTAATCACAAAAACCATAAATTACAGCTAAGGACGAATTCCGACCCTGTTGCCAATACAGGAGATTCTCATGCACCTGTACCGTTTTTTGTGACAACTAAGGGTTATGGAATGTATTTTGACACTGCGAGATATATTGAGGTGCATTGCGGTTATGGTAAAAATAAGAACAGACAGCCTGAACCTAATAATACAATAATTGCAACGGCAGAGGATTTGTATAAAAAATGCGGTTTAAAAGAAACAACAGTTATGAGTGTTGAAATACCTGTTGCCAAAGGTATAGATGTTTATATATTTGAGGGTAAGAATATTCTTGATGTTGTTTCGCAGTATAATATGTTTTCGGGCGGTGGCTGTGAAGTTCCTGAATGGGGATTGGGTGTGCTGTACCGTGCATATGCTAAAAGTACAGGCAATCAAATTATTGAGTTGGCAAAATATTTCAGAGATAATGATATTCCGTGTGATATAATGGGACTTGAACCAGGCTGGCAGTCAAGCAGTTACTCATGCTCTTATTTATGGGATAATGAGCGTTATCCGAATTATAAAGAGGTTATTAAATATCTGAAAGAAAATAATTTCCATATAAACCTATGGGAACACGCATTTATAAACGCAACATCCCCGATATATAAGGATATGCATGACTTAAGCGGAGATTATGAGGTGTGGAAGGGCTTAATTCCCGATTTTGGATTAAATGAAGCACAGGAGATTTTTGCAAAGTATCATAAGAATAATCTCATTGATATGGGAATTGATGGATTTAAGCTTGATGAATGTGATAACAGTGATTTTGTGCATGACTGGAGTTTTCCTAATTGTACCGAGTTTCCAAGTGGGATGGACGGTGAGCAATATCATCAGATGTTCGGAACTTTATATATGCAGACAATCATGAAAGCACTCGGAGATAATAAAACTTTATCAGAGGTAAGAAATGCAGGAGCATTGGCGGCAAGCTATCCGTTTGTACTGTACAGTGACTTATATGACCATAGTGATTTTATAAGAGGAATGGTTAACAGCGGATTTTCAGGACTTTTATGGACGCCGGAGCTTCGTGATGCACAAACAAAAAAGGAGCTTATAAGACGCTTGCAAACAACTGTGTTTTCGGTGCAATGTCTGATAAATGCGTGGTATTGTCCTGAAGTCCCGTGGAAAGAGCTGAATTGTGAACAAGAGGTAAAATCTTTGCTTGAAGTGAGAAAATCTCTTGTGCCTATGCTGAAAAAGGCTTTTGACGACTATCATAAAACAGGAAAGCCTCCCGTTAGAGCTTTGGTTGTTGATTATACCGATGATGAAGAAATATATTCAATAGATGATGAATATATATTCTGTGATAATTTACTTGTAGCCCCGCTGACAGCAGAAAGTGATACAAGAAAGGTATATCTGCCAAATGGAAATTGGTGTGATTATTGGACAAAAGAGCCGTTGTCAGCAGGTTGGATTGAAGTGACGACAGACAATATTCCTGTGTTTGAAAAATTTCATATCAAATCTCAGTAGCATTGCCCCGATTTACACTAAACAAGGTAACGACGTTGGTATATACATATTACCTAAATACAGAAGTCACAAGAATTATCTCACATTTCAGATATTATGACCCGCTTGGCAGATGCATCACAGTTACCAATGCTTGTATATCATTTTCCTGTTTTTTCAGGAGTGAATATGGGCGTAAAAGAAATGAGAGAGTTTCTTTCGGATGACAACTTTATCGGAATAAAATATACTTCAAATGATTTCTTTACACTTGAACAGTGTAAAACAAATTTCCCCGATAAATTGGTATATAACGGTTTTGACGAAATGTTTATGGCAGGTTTATCAATGGGAGCTGACGGCGGAATCGGAAGCACATATAATTTTATGGCGGATAAGTTTGTTCAGATTCAAAAACTGTTTAAAGAAAATAAAATTGAGGAAGCACAAAAAATCCAGAAAGAAGCAAACAGAATCATTACTATTTTATGCAGTATAGGTGTTATGCAGGCGGAAAAAGAGGTTTTAAATCAGCTTGGATTTAATTTCGGAATATGCCGTAAGCCTTTTTCGGAGCCAACCGAGGAACAGAAAAAGCTTATAAAAGAAAATATAATACCATATATATAACATAAAATTATAAATAAGGATAAGTCAAATAATGGATAAAATAATATATAATGGAAAAGAAATACCTTGTATAGCTTCGTATGATGTTACGATAGTTGGAGGTGGCTTTGCCGGTTTTTCTGCTGCTATTACAGCTGCAAGGGTTAAAAACGCTTATCATTGAGCGAAGCGGTCAATTGGGCGGCACAGCTACCCTTGCAGCGACTCCAAACTTTTTGATAACAGGAACTTTGGGACTGTTCGTTTAATTGTTTTTTATGTTATTTTTAAATTTGATAAAGTGTCAGAAAACAAAAAAGATATAGACAAAAAACAAATTTTATGATATAATAATTAAACTATGGTGATAGCAAGAATTATATAATAAGAAAATTCAGATTTTTATACTATTTAGAAAAAGGATGTTGTTATATGGCAGAAATTAAATGCCCTAAATGTAAAGAGATTTTTCAGGTTGATGATTCAGATTATGCACAAATAGTTACACAAATTCGTGATAAAGAATTTGATGCTGAGCTCAGGCGTCGTGAAGCTGAATTAATTGCCAGACAAGAAAGTAATATTGAAATTGTTCGCCTTAAGGAAGAAAAAAAGCAAGAGGAAACGATAACTGCAAAAAATGCTGAAATTGCCAATAAAGAAAAAGAGATTGCTGAACTGAAAGCAAAACTGACTTCGGCTGATGCAGATAAAAAGCTTGCCGTTATGGAAGCAATAGGCGAAAAAGATAAGGAGCTTATTGAAAAAGCAAACGAGATAACTTTACTCAAGGGGAAGCTTGATGCAAAAGAAACGGAGAATGAGCTTAGCATCAAAACCTTAAAAGAAGGCTATGAATCTAAAATTAAAGATAAGGATGAGCAAATTGAATATTATAAGGATTTTAAAGCACGTCAATCAACAAAAATGATTGGTGAAAGCTTAGAACAGCATTGCTTTAATCAATTTAATTCACTAAGGATGACGGCATTTCCCAATGCTTATTTTGAAAAGGATAACGATGCCCGCACCGGAAGCAAAGGTGACTTTATTTTCCGTGACTATGTTGATGGAACAGAATATATTTCTATTATGTTCGAAATGAAAAATGAGGCAGATGAAACTAAAACCAAGCATAAAAATGAGGATTTCTTTAAAGAGTTAGATAAGGATCGTAACGAGAAAAAATGTGAGTATGCTGTTTTGGTTTCAATGTTAGAAAGTGATAATGAATTGTACAACAATGGCATTGTTGATGTTTCTTATAGATATCCAAAGATGTATGTCATCAGACCTCAGTTTTTTATCCCATTGATCACGCTGTTGAAAAATGCAGCTATGAATTCCTTGCAATATCAAAGAGAGCTTCAAATGGTGAGGAATCAACAATTAGATTTGTTTAACTTTGAAGAGAATTTAGCTGAATTTAAGTTAGGCTTTACTAAAAATTTCAAGGATGCCAGCGATAGATTTGCTGATGCAATAAACGGAATTGATAAAGCAATAGAACAGTTGGAAAAAATAAAAAAAGCATTAACCACTTCAGAAAAACATCTTACCGCTGCAAATAATAAAGTTGAGGATATCAGTATCAAGAAACTGACTAAAAATGCACCATCAGTAAGAGAAATGTTTGATGAATTGAAATAATGATGGCATTGTACTTATAAATGAAAAATCCCCGAAAGCCTTGAAAAACAAAGGTTTTCGGGGGTTTTTGCCTCTTTTTATTTAGATCTGATCACAATAGTTTCTGTTGAGCTGTCCCAGTCAACCGAGAACTGAGCAGCGTCAGCGATGTCACGGATTTTAAAATATGTGCTTCCGTTAATTGTATATGTCTGCATATCAGTCTCAAAGCCGTTAATGAATATAGGCGATGATGTTTCGCTTATATCAAGTGTATTGTACGACTGATTTTCAAGCTCGCCGCCAACGATTGTGTATTTCTGATTTGTCAGAATTGAGATACCGTTAAGCTCAGGATCCCATACAACGTTAAATCTTGATGTTGTTGTACTCATAAGCATTGCGATGTCTCTTATTTTGTAGTAGTTTGCGTTGTTTACGTTAAAGCCTGCAAGCTCGTATTCTGTACCGTTAATTGAAAGCTTTGCAGTTGAAGGTGAAGCGGTAAGAGTATTTACTGCTTCGTAGCTGTTGATGAAGTCCTGAATTTTTGTTCTGTTCGGATAACCGTCAGTCAAGAAGTTTGAGCTTGCCATATCAACATACTGTACGGACTGATACGGGCTTACATCATGCTTATTGATTTTGATTGCCTCAAGCTTATAATCGGAAAGCACAAGCTTGTAATAATTTATTACTGAGCTGTATCTTGGCACTTCTTTTCCTGCAAATATGTAATTGCCGTTTTTGATATATACTTCTATGTCCGCAAGACACGCACCGATAATATTTCCCGGTACTTCAATACTTTTTACGGAATTACCCGACATAGTAAAGCCGGCACTGATTCCTCCGTCGTTGCTGTTGCGGTATACGAATGCCTCGGGTACTCCGTTTTTATCAAGGTCAGTTAAAGCGACTTCGTTGTGGGTAGGGTCTGTGGAAAGCTGCTTCATAAGTCTTGTAACAAATGCACTTCTCCAGCCCTCATCATCAGCACTTGCCGGAACTGCCACTGCAGACGACATAAGCATTGCTGAAATCATTAAAATAGATATTAGTTTCTTTCTCATATTAGTTCATTCCTTTCTGAGCAGATAAACCCAAATACTATTATACTACATTTTTATGAAAATGTCAAATCTGAAGAAAAAGGCCTATAACTCGATTTTCTGTGGAATAGTTTTTTTGTTGAGATTTCGCTCAAAATTAATTTTACTATAACAAAAAATGGGCAGAGTTGAGACTATCCCAAATTTTGTGTAAAGTCTTGAATAGACCTCCAAGATGATATATAATAAAAATATCATTTTGGAGGTTTTAATTATGCCGAAGTACAAATTAAGTCCCGAAGAACGGGCAGCAGAAAAAGAAAGAAAA
>JAZSPM010000198.1:0-4565 GCA_045537455.1 Candidatus Ornithomonoglobus sp.
GGTCTGATTGAGCCGATGCTATAAAGTCAATTCGGCATTCCGTCACAAAGCCCTGGGACAGGCTTGGAAGTCGTCAGCCGTGAACGAATATTCGGGATATAAACAATTCGGGTTAGGAATTTACTCTCTGTGTACAGTGCATTAATAGTGTGGGAGAGTATGCACTCCGACAGCTACCAACTGCCGGAGCTTTTAATGCACACGTCCCCTGCAAGCCGTCTGTTCCCCTTAGTCGCTCTACAAAACCTCTAAGAAACAGTGAGCTCTACAATGCGGCGATAACTCAAGCCGTAATGATTGCAGTCAGTACCGTTCGCAAATGGTACTACTGCGCCTTTGAGATACATACGACTCTAATCTAAACCGTAATTGTGTTGTTCTTTTATAAATATATATATAAATATAAAAGTTGGTGCCGATGACCGGGGTCGAACCGGTACGGTATCACTACCACAGGATTTTGAGTCCAGCGCGTCTGCCAATTCCACCACATCGGCGTATTAAGCCGCAGTCATGCTGCGGCATTTTTTATTATTCAGCTACGAAAGGAAGCAATGCAATCTGTCTTGCTCTCTTTATTGCTGTTGTAAGCTGTCTCTGATGCTTAGCACAGTTACCGCTGATACGTCTTGGAACAATCTTTCCTCTTTCTGAAACGTATCTTCTAAGCTTAGCTGTGTCTTTGTAATCAATGTTTTCAACTTTATCTACACAGAACATACAAACCTTTTTCTTAGGTCTTCTTGCTCTCTGTGGTCTTTCCATTTTCTCAGCCATGATTATATCCTCCTTATCATTGTTTTTAGAACGGTAGGTCGTCCTCGCTGCCGTCTATGTTAGCAAAATCCATTTCGTCGAAGTCCCCGTTACCGAAGTTAGGTTCCATACCGCCTGCAGGAACACTGCTCTGAGGAGCGTTAAACGCCGGCTGCTGTGAAAAATCACCGCCAAAGCCACCGTTACCCTGTGTGCCTGATTCAGCTCTTGAGCCTGTAAAATATGCTTCGTCTACAACAACCTCTGTTGAGTACTGTCTTTTGCCGTCCTTATCATCCCAGCTTCTTGACTGAAGGCTGCCTACAACCGCTATCATACTTCCCTTCTGGAAATATCTGCTTATAAACTCGCCTGTCTGACGCCATGCTACGCAGTTTATAAAATCTGCAGTCTGCTGTGCGTCCTTACCGGCAAAACGTCTGTTTACAGCGATTGAAAATCTTGCAACGCTCACTCCGTTGGGAGTTTGTCTTAGCTCGGCGTCTCTTGTTAAACGACCCATTAAAATAACCTTGTTCATACTTTTACCTCAAAAGACTTATTCTTCGTCTTTTCTGATTATGATAGTTCTAAGTATACCGTCTGTAATCTTGTACTGTCTGTCAAGCTCCTTTGGGAACTCAGCATCAGCCTTAAAGTTTACAAGATAGTAGAAACCTTCTGTTCTATCATTAATCTCGTAAGCAAGTCTTCTCTTGCCCCACTCGTCAACAGATTCCATTGTACCGTTCTTTTCGATAAGTGATGTAAACTTATCCTTCAAAGCAGTAACCTTTTCCTCTTCAAGTGTTGCGTCAATGATAAAAATTGTTTCATAGCTGTTTAGAATTTTCTCAGCCATTTTCGCACCTCCTTATGGACTTTAGTCCCGAAAGCCTGTCTCTCGGGCAAGGATGTCTGTATTCAACAGACTTAAATATTATACCCCATTTTTTGTATTTTGTCAATAGGTTTACCAAAATATTTTGAAATAATTTTATCGCTTAATTCAATTCCAATGTACCGACAATCTCCTCAATGTTTTTGATTCCGTATCTGTCCATGTATGCACTGATTTCCTGTTTTACATCAAGAATCATGTCAGGCTTTACAAAAAGTCCTGTACCCAACGCCACAAGTCTTGCACCTGCTATCATAAATTCAAGCACATCAGAGCCTGTCATAACGCCACCCATTCCGATTATAGGAAGCTTAACGGCATTATACACCTGATGCACCATTCTTACTGCAACCGGCATAACCGCAGGGCCTGACAATCCACCCATGTTATTTGCAAGAATAGGCTTTCTTGTGTTTATGTCTATCTTCATGCCCAAAAGCGTGTTGATAAGTGAAAGACCATCGGCACCGCCTGCCTCTGCCGCCTTTGCGATGTCCGTAATTGATGTTACATTCGGTGAAAGCTTAACAACAAGAGGCTTTTTACTGTACTTTTTAACCGCCGTTGTAAGCTCAAGAACTGTTTTGGGGTCAGTTCCGAAAGCAAGTCCGCCATGCTTTACGTTAGGGCATGATATATTCATTTCTATAATAGCCGTGTCGGTTTCCGAAAGGATTTCTGCCATTTCGCAGTATTCCTCAATAGTGTTACCCGACATATTTGCAATAACGTGAGTATCAAGCTTTGCAAGCTCAGGCATTATAGTTGACGCAAAATGCTCAACACCGGGATTTTGCAAGCCGACACTGTTTAAAATTCCGCTTGGAGTCTCTGCAATTCTCGGTGCTTTGTTTCCGGCTCTTGCCTGACGTGTCAAGCCCTTTGCGCCAAAACCGCCGTATTCGGATAAGTCAACATACTCGCCGTATTCCTCACCAAAGCCGAATGTTCCCGATGCGGTAACTATAGGATTTTTAAATTCAATTCCGCAATAATTAATCTTTAAATCAGCCATTTAAGGTCACCTCCGTTGAATAGAATACAGGGCCGTCCTTGCAGACTCTTACCTGTCCGTCCATGCCCTCTTTATCTGTCTGACAAGTACATACCAGACACGCTCCGATTCCGCAGCCCATTCTCTGCTCCATTGATACCTGGCACAAAATACCTTTTTCTTCGGCTATCTTTTTCACTGCACGAAGCATCGGCATCGGGCCGCAGGCATAAATTATATCAACACCGTCAAGATGCTTTGACATTTCCTCTGCAATATAGCCCTTATAGCCGTAGCTACCGTCATCAGTACCGACTGTTACAGAATTTGCGACAGATTTGAACTCATCTTCCATAACAACTCTGTCAGCCGAACGGAAGCCTAAGTATACATCTGATTTTATTTCTTTTGCAAGCTTGAATAACGGGAACACACCTATTCCGCCGCCAATGATTACGGACTTCTTAAATTCAGGCTTTATTTCAAAGCCACGTCCCAACGGGCCCATGACATTTATCATGTCGCCAACTTCAAATTTTGCAAGAAGCTCCGTACCCTTGCCCTTTACTTCAAATATAAATCTCACTGTTGTATCATCTGCATCACAGATGCTGATAGGACGACGCAAAAACGCATCACCTCCGCACTGAATATGCAAAAACTGTCCGCACTGAACCTGCTTTGCAATTTCAGGACATTCTATTGTAAAATCGAATATCCCCTCAACAGGCTCAGATTTTTTTATAAGCTTGCAATCATATGCTTTTTTCATAATTAAACTCCTCCTAATCTTTACAGCAGAACCCACGAATCAAACCACTTGAGCCAGTTTTCTGCAAATTCAACACCGCACGGTGCTCCCGACAATACAGGATAGAACAGAATAAACATTCCGATTGCCAGTGCCGTATATACACAGCTCAGAATAATAACTGTTTTCTTTTTGGTCAGCCTGTTGCCAAATATCATTACATCGTCTGTGTTATCATAAATATCCTTTATGCAGTAGCCTATCAGCAATACAATGAAAGGTACGCAAGGGAAATAGTGATATATGAATGTTGTTCTGCTTACAGGAATCCAGAACAGTATCTGTATCACATAAGCTATTGTCAAGAACAATGCTGTTTTGTCTTTTTTCTTGAATATATTATATATTGCTATTGCTATTGCAGGAATGAGCATCCACCATACAAGCGGATTACCGAATGAGCTTATTCCCTCTTTTACGCCGTCACTGACTGTCCCCGAATAGAACCATATAGGACGCTTCATAACAATCCACTCATACCACTTTGATGAGAACGGATGCGTAGATTCAACAACAGTCTTTGAATGGTATGCAAATATAGAATTCTGATTGTCTATTATGGTCTTTATTCCCTGAGAGCTTGGTGCCTGAAGATACAGGAAGTATGACGCTCCGTAAATCACAAGCGGTATAAATACGAAGAACATACAGCACCATAGAATTGTTATTCTTGTATTTTTACTGAAGCTGTCAAGAACTGCCTTATGGCTTATTCCGTCAGTTTCGCCGTCAGGATTTTTCTTTGCATATAAATATTCGCTGTATCTCTTATACAGAATTATGAAGAATATTATACCAAGTCCCACACCTGCATACACGCCTGTCCATTTTGATGCAATGCCAAGTCCCATGAATATACCCGACAGCGCAAGCGGAATAAGCGTCTTTTTAAGCGGTGTATCGTAAAAGCTCATTGTGTAATACTTATACATAAAATAGTACATAAGCATTATAAAGAACGTAACATATACGTCTATTGTTGAAATTCTCGTCTGAGTAAAATGCATGAAGTCAAATGTAAACAGTAATGTTCCTATAACCGCAAGCCATCTGTACTTAAACATTCTCTTTGCAAAGATATACAGAACAGGTATCATCAGTAC
>JAZSPM010000082.1:0-45795 GCA_045537455.1 Candidatus Ornithomonoglobus sp.
CAATCTCAGGAAGCTCATCTCCGTATTTATATGTAATAAGTACCTTAGCCGCCTCTGCTCTTGTAATACTGTTATTGGGTTTAAATGAACCGTCGTCATAGCCTCCAAACCACTTTTTTTCTGTTGCAGTTGCTACAGCATCATTAAACCAATCTGTACTTTTTACATCCGAATAATTTGCGGATACCGCAATTCCCGTAAATATTGCCGCTGTAAGCAGCATTGCAGTTAATTTTTTCATTTTTCAGGTTCTCCTCTTAAATAATCTATTACTTTATATGCATCATCAAAACAGCCCATACACATATCCTGTATATCCTGTTCATGACGCTTCATATCAAAAATACATATCACCGGAATATCCGCACTTACTGATGCCCTTATTCCGTTTTCACTGTCCTCAAACACAATAGCATCCTGAGGCTCTGTATTCATTTCTGTACACGCTTTCAGAAAAATATCGGGTGCAGGCTTTGAATGCTGAATCATGTCTCCGCCTATCACTGCATCAAAGTATTTTTCAAGCTTACATATTTGTAAATATTCTTTTACATAAACAGCTTTTGTTGATGAAGCAACAGCACACCTTATACCTTTTTGAGTAAGATATTCCAAAAGCTCTGGTATTCCCTGCTTTACAGGAACTCCGTTTGCTTTTATATCCTCAGTTACGCCGTCACGCACCGAATCAAAAATCTCATCGTTGGGATAGTCCTGACCGTATTCCCTAAGCAGAATCTCTTTTTCCTTCTTAGCATTTACACCGCAGATTTCCATATAAATATCATCCGTCAATACATATCCGCGTTCTGCCATTTTTGACGTCATAATCTTTTTGGTAAGACGCTCTGTATCAAACAGAAGTCCATCCATATCAAATATTGCAAGCTTCATCAAATAGTCCCCTAACATCTTTCTTTATATATTGAAAAAGGGCATATTACGCCCTTTGACCATCAATTCTTTGGATTTACAATATCTCTCCAGTCGAGGTCTCCGCGTTCAAGACCGTGGATAAGCACCTCGGCAGTAGCAAGATTTGTTGCAATCGGTACATTGTGCATATCACAAAGTCTCAAAAGAGAAAATACATCCGGTTCATAGCTCTCCACATTTAGCGGATCACGGAAAAACAATACAAGGTCTATTTCATTATAGGCAATTCTTGCTCCTATTTGCTGGTCACCGCCTTGCGGACCCGATAAAAATCTGTATACATTAAGACCTGTATTCTCTATGATTACCTTTCCTGTGGTGCCTGTGGCATAAAGTGCATGGCGGGACAAAATCCCCTTATACGCAATGCAAAATTGTACCATTAATTCTTTCTTTTTGTCATGTGCAATCAACGCTATGTTCATTTTTTACCTCCTCTTTTTTATATAAACAGCTCTTTTAATTTATTAAAAAAGCTTTTTTTTCTAAACTCCATTACCGGCACATCATCGCCGCAAAGTCTTGATGCAATATTTTTAAATGCTGTTCCTGCTTCAGAATCAGGATTGTTAACTGATAATTCACTCTTTAGTGCCGATTTCGTAAGTTCTTCATCATCAGCTACAATTCCGAGCATCGGAATACCGAGCATATCCATACATTCATCCATGTTCAGCATAAGCTTCTTTTCTATCATTTCAGGACGCACACGGTTCACAATAAGTTTTGCTTCTTTCTCACTGTCAAGTACCGACAGCACTCTGTCTGCATCTCTTAAAGCCGCAGTTTCAGCAAGCGTTACTATAATAACAGAATCCGCCGCATTTTCAATATAAGTAAAACCGCCACTTATACCTGCTGGAGAATCGGCAATGCAAAATTCAAACCTGTTACGAAGTATGTTCCAGAATTCTGCAACCTTTTCTTCGTCATAGCCCATCACAGGTCTTGTCTGCGGTGCAGCTATAAAATACAGATTTTCATATCCGTCTGCTTTTACTAAAATTTCATCAATAGTACATCTTCCCTCAAGAAAATCAAGAAAATCATAAACAATACTACTTTCAAGCCCGAGAGCAACATCGAGATTTCTAAGACCGATATCCATATCAACAAGTACGGTCAGTTTACCTCTTTGCGAAAGTGCCGCTCCAAGATTTGCAACTGCTGTTGTTTTTCCTGTTCCACCCTTCCCCGAGGCCACCATAATAACTTGTCCCATAAAAACTACCTTTCCTTGCTAAAATATGGTCAAAATTATTCCCAATATTAGCATTATATCACAAAAATCTCAATTTGTCTATATATTCAACAAAAATTCCTCAATAAAAATTTCATTATTTATTAACTTTGCTTTTCTCATACCGCCTTCAAACTCAGTATCTTCAAGCATAACGGACGTAATTGCAAGATTTTTCGGCATAAAATCAAGTGCCAGTATGTATGCATCCTTGCTTCCTCCGGCTCCTGCAATGGCATTACCCATAAGCCTTCCGAAAACAATAACGTTCCCTGCGGCACAAACCTCTCCGCCTTCCATAACATCTCCTACAAGAATCATATGTGAGTCAGATTCAACACGTTTGCCGGGCTTTACTACCCCCTCAAAAAACCTTGCACGGTTATGCTTAAAATTACTTGCTATAACCTCCTCCATAGTAGGAACATACGGCTTTGGCGGTTCTTCCTCTGTCGGTTTTTCTTCAGCCTTTTCCATAAGCTTCTCTATCTTTTTGAATAACTTTTTTTCTCCAAAATTTACAGACACCTGCGGAAGCATTGTTTTTGCCACTGATTCAAGACGCAGTTTATCACTTTCGGAAATATTATCGCCTATAAAGTAAACATTGCATTTACCCTCACCAAAAAATTTACGGTATTCTCCAAGCTTATCACGCAATCCATGTATTATCTCCGACATATCGTACGACGATGACAAATATATTTTTACGCCGTCACCGGTTCCTTTAAGCTTAATCATTTCCTCCATAACTGCACCTCCGTTTTAAGGCAGTAACCGACTGCCTGTATTATATGTTTCCTGCTGTTGCTGAGTTGATGTTTTGAAATAAAAATCAAATATATCCTTTGCTACATTTGCTGCATTTGTACCTCTTACGCCATGTTCAAGCACAACCGACACCGCAATTTCAGGATTATCAAACGGTGCATATGCAATAAACACAGCATTATTTGAGCCGTTACCCACCTGAGCCGTACCGGTTTTTCCGCCTATTGGAATATCATAATCCGTAAACACCGATGCCGCACTACCTTCGTCTATAACCCGTCGCATTCCATTTTTGACCGCCTGCCAGACCTTTTTATCCATTTCTACCGAATCACGGATTTCAGGTACTGCTTCATACACGAGCGAGCCATCAACAGAAGAACGTATTGATTTTACAAGATTCACTTTATAATGAGTTCCTCCGTTCGCTATTGCCGCCGCATAATTTGCAAGCTGAACAGGAGTGAATAAGCTGTACGACTGTCCTATAGATGCCTGAAGTGTATCACCGTCGTACCAGTCTCTGCTCGTTATATTTTTTATTATAGATTTTTTGTATTCAGGGCTTGCCATGCTTCCGGATGATTCTTCACCCAATTCAATCCCTGTATACTCTCCCAAACCAAATTTCTGAGCATATTCATCAAGAACTTTAATTCCCATTCTGTTTCCGACCTCATAGAAGAAATAGTTACAGGAATTTTCTATTGCTCCCGAAACATCAAGATGTCCATGAGTCTGTGTCATATCACTTTCAGACCATATCCAGCAAGTCGGACGGTAGTCCTTATATGCTGTATATATACCCTTATCCTCTATAATCTCACCCGGCTTCAGATTTCCCGACTCCATTGCCGCAATAGCAACAAGCGGTTTAAAGGTTGAACCCGGGCTGTAAAGTCCGCTTACGGCCCTGTTCCACATAGGCTTAGCTTCGTTTTCAAGCAGACTCTGATAATCCTCATTAAAGCGTGACATATCATAGCTCGGATACGATGCTGCCGCAAGCGTATCACCTGTTTTAATGTCAATGACAACAGCCGCACCTGCATTACAGTCACTGCCGTCTTTATCCTTTATACCTCCTGATTTTTGTATTCTCTTAATATTTTCTTCAAGTGATTTTTCTACTCTTTCCTGCAATCTTGAATCAATAGTAAGCGTTATACTGTTGCCCGGTATCGGGTCAATATTTTCAATAAGAGATGCTCCTTCTGTACCCGACAGCTTAATTGAGCCGGTTGTACCGTCTATACCACGCAGATACTTTTCACCCCATTTTTCTATGCCCTGTTTTCCGAGAATCTCATTCATACCGTATCCGGCAGACGAAAGCTCCTCATATTCCTCTGCACTTATTTTACCTGTACGTCCGAGAATATGCGTTGCAAGACCGGGCTTCTGATATTCTCTCATATAAGTATTTGATATGCTTACTCCCTTAAAGTCATTACTTCTTTCTTTAATTTTTGCAACTACATTAACGCTCACATCATCAGCAACCGTAAACGGGGATACCTGCGAAAATCCTCTTATATCGGCTTCATACCTGATTCCGACAATTCTTCTTATATCATCCTCAGAATAAATATCCGAAACACCGTACAATTCCTTATACGCAGATATAATTTCCGGAGCAGACATATAATTTGTAATTTTTTTGTTTGTATATTTATTTTCCTCAAACCATTTTACAAGCTCTGTATTACCCGTTCCGTCTCCATCCTCATCTTCAAACACAAACTCATACGGAGCATATGTTATAGGAAGAGTATCGTTGTATTCACATTTTTCCTGATAAAATAAGTCTATAAGCTGTTTTATAACTGCATTAAGCTCCTCATTACTTTGACCTGCACGCTGCAAAACAACACTGTAGCCGACTTTATTTGTAACAAGCGGAACACCGTATCTGTCAACAATTTCACCTCTCGGTGCTTTTTCGGTTATGTTCATGGTCAATCTGTCCGTTGCCACCTCAAGATACTTTTCTCCGTTTATTATCTGTAAATCAAACAGCTTCCACGCTATAGCCGCAAGCATTACAAGCATTATAAATTTAATTATTCTGAATCTTGCTTTAGACATTCAATTCACTTCCACTAAAATTTATTTAACTCTCATATCAGACTTTTCTTTTTTTGATTATATACAGTATGCTCAAGAATAGGATATATAACAAGAACTGCCGCTACATTATATAATACGGGAGCAACAACCGACAAAGCTGTTACTGCACCCCTGTTTAAAACACTTATAGCCACACTCCCTAAAATCGTCAGAACAGCACATCTGAAAACTGCTTTTAATAAACCACACAAGCTTTTTCCTTTAATGTAATTAACCGCAGCCGCCGACAAGGCAAATGCAGCAAAAACAGTCTCAAAGCTCCTGCCTGTGAGTGAGCCGTACAGCATACCGCATACTCCTCCGAGTATTGTCGCAAGCTTAAAATCCTCCTCCATTACAGCTGCACATATCACAAAAGCATATGTTAAAGCAGGCACTGTATCAAATATCCGTATATAATGAGTAACTGATGAATCAAGTATTATAAGTACAACTGCCCAGATTAATAATTTTATTCTTTTCATTGCACAACTCCATTAATCACAAGCACTTCATGCAGCTCACTGAAATCCACCGTAGGCTCAACAACTGCGTAATTAAGCATTCCCATACTGTCCGCAGAAATTTCACGGATTGTTCCGACATTCAGCGACGGAGGATATATTCCGCCCGTACCTGACGTTTCAAGGATATCTCCTACAATTATATTTGCTTCCTTATCCACAAACGTCAGCTTACACATCATCTCACGGCACAGCTCACTATCGCCCTCAATTACGCCTACATCATCCGTTCTTGATACCCTTATTCCTGTTGAGCTTTTTGGTGCAATAACCGTATCAACCATAGCCCAGTTAGGCCCGGCTTCTGTTACTGTACCCACTACTCCGTCAGCTGTTATAACCGTATTTCCGGGGTTTATGCCTGAAAAAACACCTTTGTTTATTTCAATTCTGTCATACTGATTGCTCGACGAATATCCTATAACAACCGCCGCCACAGTTGAATAATTGGTTATGGAGTTTTTCAATTCAAGAAGGGTGTTTAGTCTTTCTACCTCCTCCTGATATACAGCTACCTCTTTATTCTTCTTTTTAAGCTCTGTTATCTGTGCTTCAAGCTGTTCATTCTGCTCCTTATATGCAGATGCCTCCCATATAAAATTTACCTGTTCATCTATCCACCTTGATATATGAGCAGCTCCGTTAGTAAATGGTGACATCACTGTACGTACAACTGCTGTTATCGGATTTGTACCCGAAAAGTGAGTTATCACAGACGATACCGCTGCTATTATAAGCACAGCTATTACAGCCACTCCTATTTTTTTCTTAAAAAACGACATAATTTTCTACCCTATTTTCTGCTTGATAATAATTCACTTATATTTTCCAATGATTTGCCTGTACCTACCGCAACGCAGTCAAGCGGATATTCCGCAACATAAGCAGGAATTTTTGTTGCTTCTGCAATAAATCTGTCAAGTCCCTTTATTAAAGCACCGCCACCTGTAAGCATTATACCACGCTCCATAATATCTGCCGCAAGTTCCGGCGGAGTATTTTCAAGCGTCATCTTTACAGCTTCGAGCATTTCATCAAGATTCTCACTCATTGCCTCACGTACTTCCGATTCCTTTATCTGCACAGTCTTTGGAAGCCCGGTTGATACATCTCTGCCCTTTACATCAAATAACTCTTCTTCGTTATCCTCATACGCCGAACCGATTGCTGTTTTGATTTCCTCTGCCATTTTATCGCCTATATTAATAGAATGTTCTTTTTTCAGATAATTAATAATAGCACTGTTTAATGCATTGCCTGCAATTCTTAATGATTTTGATGCAACAATTCCGCCAAGCGATATTACCGCAACCTCAGTTGTTCCACCGCCAATATCTACAATCATGCTTCCTGTTGCACTCGTAACAGGCAAGCCTGCACCAATCGCCGCCGCCATAGGCTCTTCAATAAGTACAACCTCTTTTGCCCCCGCCTGCATAACCGTTTCCTCAACTGCACGACGTTCAACCTCGGTAACACCCGACGGAATACATACAATTACTCTCGGTTTAAAAATACCGCTTATATCAGCCTGTCTTATAAAACGTCTTATCATAGCCTGCGTTATATCAAAATCCGCAATAACTCCGTCCTTTAACGGTCTTACAGCCACAATGTTTTCAGGTGTTCTGCCTATCATTTCATTTGCTTCTGAACCAACAGCAAGTACCTTTCCTTCATATTTATCTATTGCAACTACGGACGGCTCTCTTACAACAATTCCTCTGCCCTGAACATATATAAGAGTATTTGCTGTTCCCAAGTCTATTCCGACATCTTTTGAAAATATACCCATCGTTTTACAATCCTTCCATATTCTAAATTTTAAAAATTTCAATCTCAAATTCCTGCTCAAGCACATCTGCTAAAGCCGAAACACTAAGCCCCACTACATTCTGATAATCTCCGTCAATTTTCTCTACAAGCAATCCGCCCAAGCCCTGTATTCCGTATGCTCCTGCTTTATCTGCCGGCTCGCCCGTAGCAATATATCTCCAAATTTTTTCTTCGGTCAGCTCTTTAAAGTAAACAGTTGTTTTTACCGCTCTGCATTCAGTTTTTCCGTCTTGTATTCTCATAACGCAAAAACCTGTATATACCTCGTGTGACCTGCCCGACAGCGTCGACAGCATCCTGAATGCATCCTCTGCATCTGAGGGCTTGCCAAGAATTTTGCCGTCTGCCGTAACTATCGTATCAGCAGAAATAACAATAGCCTTTTTATTCGCCTGCTTAGCCACAGCCGCTGCCTTAATCAACGCAAGCTCCTGAACATAAATATCCACAGGAATGCTTTCGCTGTCTACAGCTGATTCATCAGCATCCGATACAACAACTTCAAAATCAAGTCCCATACCTCTCAATAATTCTCTGCGTCGTGGTGACGCAGAAGCCAAAATAAAATGCTCTTTCATTATTCAACTCCCCTGTAAAAATGTCCTCTCGTAAATTCATTTTCACCAAAAGGATTTTTTACCGAATCCCCAATTAAAGCTTTTTTATATAAATCCGCTATTTCCTTACACTCTGCCGAGCCTTCAGTCGTAAAATACAGCCTGATATAATCAACTCCTGTATTTACAACATCACCCAGCTTATCGGCAATGAACAGCGGCTTTGAATTTATCAGCTCGCATATACAGCCTTTGCCGCATAAAATCGGAAATTCTTCATTTTTTCTGTCTTTTAATTTATATATATTTTCACCATACTGACATTTCCCTGCTGATTTTATCGGACAGTTTTTCATAAGCATAAGCGGTATTCTTCCGTATGCTATAATCTCTGTTTTAGCTTCAGTATTTTTAATCAGCGCTTTTAGTTCTCCCAGATTCAGTTCAGGAGACAAGGTTACTGACTCAAAGCTTTTATAATGCTGTGCCGTAAGCGAATTATATATATTAAGTCTGAAATTCCCATGCAAGTTTTTTTCTTTATAATAATAAGCCGCTCCGTTTGATGAAACAAGCACATCATCAGCCGTAATATCTGCTTTTTCAAAAATTGCTCCTGTATCGGCTATGACCTTTACGTTTTCTAAGCTTTGTGCAAGCTCTGCCGGTGCATACAAAATTTTTATTCCTGCCGAAATAACTGCATCTGCCTGCTCCTTTGTTCTTACCGAAGCCGTAAGCTGAGGCTCGTTATAGATTTTATTTACCGACGGAAATTCAAAATCCTTTTTTACTCTTTCATTCACAGCCGTTCTTTGCTTTATCAATTCCGAAACAGCTTCACGTCTTACGCTGTTTATTTCTTTTATCGGAATTGTGATACCGTCTGCGACAAAGACATCTGCACTTTCCAAAACAAACGGCGTTCCACCAAGCTTTCCGAGCTGTTCTCCAAGACGTGCTTCATCAAGAGGTCTGCTGTTTGCCTTTTCTGCCAAAACAGTACCTGTTGCTGAGGCACAGCTTCCGTCGTTATCGTATAATGTAACAGTCAGCGGCTCGCCCTCCTGCAAATATGCAGAGACACTTACAGGCACTTTTCTGAAATCCGCATTTTCGTCCGCTCTTGCCTTTGCTTCGCTTGTAAAATGATTTTCGCAATTTGACGGGTCTGTGCTGCTCATCATTGAATCACCTAACTTATTTTTAAAATACCCGTCTGTAAAGCCTGTCCTTGAAAATGCTTCAAGAAGCTCCTTTTTATCGGCTTCACTGACTCTTGAAGGGAAATCAAGATATTTCCTGTAAATCCCCGTAACGGCACTTACGTACTCCGCACGCTTTAAGCGTCCTTCTATTTTTAATGAAGCAACTCCGATTTTTTCAAGCTCCTGCAATTCGTTTATAAGCGACATATCCTTAGGGCTTAACAAATATCCCGATTTACCGTCTGTGAGCGAATATTTCAAACGGCAGGGCTGAGCACATCTGCCTCTGTTTCCGCTTCTTCCGCCTAAGATACTCGACATCAAACACTGCCCTGAATAGCACTGGCATATTGCACCGTGTACAAACACTTCAATCTCAGCCTTTGCATTTTTGCAGATATATTCAATTTCATTCTTTGACAGCTCTCTTGCAAGAACCACCCTGCTAAAGCCCATGCTTTCAAGATATCGCACACCCTCAAGCGATGTTACCGTCATCTGAGTGCTTGCATGAAGCTCCATTTGCGGAATTGCCTTTTTTATCATTTCCGCCGCACCTATATCCTGAATTATAAGTGCATCCGCACCCATGTCATTAAGGGTATATACATATTCAAGAAGCTCACCAAGCTCCTTTTCCTTTATAAGCGTATTCACCGCCACATGAACCTTAACGCCGTACATATGGCAGTAATCTATCATTTCTTTCATTTCGGACGGAGTGAAATTCTTTGCCGAGCGGCGTGCATTAAAGCTATAGCCACCCATATACACTGCATCCGCACCTGACTGAACCGCAGCCTTAAGCTGTGCAGCTCCGCCTGCCGGTGATAACAGTTCCATGCTCATTACCTTTCAAGCAGGTCGAGCATTTCACGCTCTCTTGCGGCAAATTCCTGTTTCATTTCCTTTTGCTTTGTTTCCATAAGTCTAAGCTGTCCTTCAAGAAATTTTATTTTAAGCTCTGCTTCCATAAGCTGGTCTTTAAGCTCTTTGGACTGCACCTTTGTTTCAGTTTCCTCCATAGTAACCTGACCGCCCTTTGCATCCTTTACATCTTCCTGCAAGCCTTTTATCATATTTTTCAGCTCGGCGTTTTCATTAGCCTGCTCATCAAGCTTTGCCGAATATGCTTTCATTTGCCCGTCAAGCCTTGATATTTCTTCTGTTTGCTTAAAATATTCATCACAAATATTCAATGCCGCAAGAACAAGCGGTCTTTCTCCCATTACATTATTTCCGCTTAACAGAACATGGGAAATCTTTTCATTAATATGCTCGCCGAGAGATTTTATATATTCCTCACTCTCTGCCGCAACCACGTTATACTGACGTGAATTTATTGTTACAGTAACTCTGTTCATACGTATCCTCCATTGTATGTATAATACTTCTATTCTATTATACTCCAAATTGACAAAAAAATAAAGAGTATTTTGAAAGAAAATGCAAAAAAATTAAAAATTTAATCTATTTATAAAATTTCTGCAAAAAAAGAGGACTGCATTGCAGTCCTAAAAAAGAATTTTTCCTGATTATTTTTTTATATAAAATTTAAACTTTTTGTAAATATCCTGACTATTTTTCATTTTTGTTATTGCAAATACATTTATAATGTGGTACAATAAGAGGTAACACTAAAATACCGAAAGGAAAGATTATAAAATGGGATTATTCAGTTTTAACTATGCAAAGCCGGGACCCGGCGTTGATGCAAACGAGCCGGAAAAGAAAGGCTTTTTCAGATTTTGGGAGATTATATTTGAGAAGTTCGGAAAGCTCCTGGGGCTTAATACAATTCATGCAATTTTAAGTATTGTATATCTTCTGATACTTTTTGTAATTGCTCCCGTAAATGACACATGGCTTACACAGCTTGCACAGGGTGCCTCAGAAGACCCTCAAACTGTACAAATGGTTGCATTTACATTCACTACAATGATGCGTGCAATATTTGCCGTAGGAATATTCATGCTTTGGGGCAGTGGCCCGTCATCGGCTGTATATGCTTATGTATCACGCTGTTTTATAAGACGTGACCCTGTATGGATTATCTCCGACGGAAAGGACAAGCTAAAGGAGAACTTCAAGCAGTCAATAATTGTTGCTGTAATAGACATTGTTTTGCTGTTCCTGTCAATCAATGCAATAATGTTCTATAACAGTATGTTCACTAAATCAGGAAATATCCTGTTTATGATGCTGACATCACTTATGGTTATGATGTTTGTTATCTATACATGGATGCATTTTTACATATATCAGCTTATAGTTACATTTGAATGTACACTAAAACAGCTTTATAAAAATGCACTGATATTTGCAATCGCCGCACTGCCAATGAACCTGTTCCTGACAGTACTTTGCTTAGCAGTGCTTGTTTCGCCATTCTTCTTCCTGAGTCCTATGTTTGCAGTAATAATTGACCTTATTCTTCTTCCGATATTTATGAGATTCCCAATCGAATTCTATGCAGCAAGAAAAATCAAAAAGGTTGCAATCGGAGATGAAGAAAAGCCTGTTGTTCAGCACGAATACTTCCCTGAGCCTGAGGAGGAAATTAAATAATGCGTCTTGGAGAATACGACGTTGCAGTTATCGGCGGAGGTCATGCCGGTTGTGAAGCGGCGCTTGCGGCGGCACGTCTTGGTATGAAAACAGTTTTGTTTTCAATCAGCCTTGATGCCATAGGCAATCTGCCATGTAATCCGAGCATCGGCGGTACTGCAAAAGGTCATCTTGTATGCGAAATTGACGCTCTCGGCGGTGAAATGGGAAAAGCGGCTGATGCTTCATTTATTCAGTCAAAGATGTTAAATCGTGGCAAAGGCCCTGCGGTTCATTCATTAAGAGCACAGATTGACCGTACAAAATATCATTCAGAAATGAAAAAACGGCTTGAAAATCAGCAAAATCTTGTTATAAAGCAAGCCGAAATCACAGATATAAAAACAGAAAATGATTCAGTTTGTGCCGTTGTTACAGCAACAGGTACTGAGTTCGGAGCAAAGGCAGTTATTATTGCTTCGGGAACTTATTTAAAGGGGAAAATCCTTATAGGAAGCTACTCAAAGGAAAGCGGTCCTGACGGTATGTTCCCTGCAAACGAGCTTTCTGAAAACCTAAAAAAGCTCGGTATTGAAATACGACGTTTCAAGACAGGTACACCTGCAAGAGTTCATGCTGATTCGCTTGACTACTCCAAAATGGAGCGTGAAGAAGGCGACGAAGCTATCACTCCGTTCTCTTTTGAAACCGAAACGCCGGGCGAAAACAAGGTACCTTGTCATCTTGTCTATACAAACGAAGAAACTCATAAAATAATAATGGATAACCTTGAAAAAAGTGCGATGTACGGCGGCTATGTTGAGGGTATAGGCCCTAGATACTGTCCGTCAATCGAGGACAAGGTTGTTCGTTTTCACGACAAGCCAAGGCATCAGATTTTTATTGAGCCTATGGGACTTGATACAAAGGAAATGTATGTTCAGGGTTTTTCAACAAGCTTGCCTGAGGATGTTCAGCTTGCGATGTACCGTTCGGTAAAAGGTCTTGAAAATGTAGAAATTATGCGAAGTGCATATGCAATCGAATACGATTGCTGTGACCCGACACAGCTTTACGCAACACTTGAATTTAAAACTATAAGCGGACTTTACGGAGCAGGTCAGTTTAACGGCACATCAGGCTACGAGGAAGCCGCCGCACAAGGGCTTGTTGCCGGAATTAACGCGGCACTCAAATTAAAAGGCGAAGAGCCGCTTATAATAAGCCGTTCTGACGGATATATAGGAACTCTTATTGATGACCTTATTACAAAAGGTACAAACGAACCGTACAGAATGATGACATCACGTTCCGAATACCGTCTGCTTCTGCGTCAGGATAACGCTGACGAGCGTTTGACTCCGTTTGGCTACAGAGTTGGTCTTATAAGTCAGGAACGCTATAATAAATTCCTTGAAAAGCAGGAAATGATAAAGAACGAAATTGTACGTCTTGAAAAGACGGTTATTCCGCCAAGACTTGCAAATCCCGTATTGGAGGAATATTCTTCAACTCCTATAAAAACAGGCATAAAGCTTGCCGAGCTTATACGGCGTCCGGAGCTTAATTATGAAAAAACTGCTCCGATGGACATTGAACGTCCCGTTCTCCCTCATGCAGTATGGGAGCAGGCAGAAATCAAGCTCAAATATGAGGGATATATAAAACGTCAGATTGCCGAGGTTGAGCAATTCAAAAAAATGGAGGCAAAGCTTCTGCCCGAAAATCAGGATTATTCCGAAATTTACGGGCTTCGCCTTGAAGCACGTCAGAAGCTTAATAAAATAAAGCCAAAATCTCTCGGTCAGGCATCAAGAATCAGTGGTGTTTCGCCATCAGATATTTCCGTATTGATTATATGGCTGGAAAGCTTAAAGAAATAAGGAGCATATAAATGAAATATTACGCAGTAAGGCAAGGCAGACAAATCGGTATTTTTACCGACTGGGACGAATGTAAAAAGCTTGTTATGGGCTATAAAGGAGCAGAATATAAGAGCTTTACCTCCCGCGAAGACGCCGTTGCTTTTATGAACGGAATCTCTCCGGATAAAAACTCATCCGTTGCTATTGAGCCTGACAAGGATACTGCCGTTGCATATGTAGACGGAAGCTATAATATTCATACAAAGGTCTTTGCCTGCGGAGTTGTTATACTCTACAACGATAAAGAAATCACCTTAAACGAAAGCTTTACGGACGAGGAGCTTGCTACAATGCGTAATGTTGCAGGTGAAATAAATGGCTCTATGATGGCAATGAAATACTGCCTTGAAAACAACATATCAAATCTGCACCTGTTTTATGACTACGAGGGTATTGAAAAATGGTGCACAGGAGCATGGAAAACCAACAAAACAGGCACGATTGATTATAAAAGCTTTTATGACAGCATAAAGGATAAGCTAAATATTACTTTTCATAAAGTGAAAGGTCACAGCGGTGACAAATATAACGATATGGCTGACCGTCTTGCAAAAGACGCGGCAGGCGTCGAATAGTAAAATTAACCAAAAATCATGCTCGACTTTTGGTTAAAGTGTTTGGTCGTATTGTGTTTGACTTTTAACTTTTAATGTGGTATAATATGTATATAAGGTTATACATAACATTTTAAGAATTAAGAAAGCAAGGTTAAACCAATGTATAGTGTAGGCGATAAAGTAGTGCATCCAATGCATGGCGCCGGAATAATTCAAGAGATACGCCGGATAGAAATTGCAGGAAAAAAGCGTGATTATTACGCAGTAAAATTTGTAGTCGGGAGTATGATAACAAACATCCCGATTGACAGTAGTGATAAAGTTGGTCTCAGAGACGTCATCGAAAAGGACGAGGCAAAAAAGGTTGTGGAGACCTTTGTTGCGTTGCCTGTCAACAATGATATAAACTGGAACAAACGTCAGCGAGAGAATCTTGCAAAAATAAAATCAGGCGATATTTATCAGGTTCTTGGGGTTCTTAAAGACCTTATGTATCGTGACAAAACCAAAGGACTTTCCACAAACGAACGCAAGACACTGAGCAGTGCAAGACAGATTGTTCTCAGCGAGCTTGTATTATCTTCGTTTGCTTCGGAAAATGATATAGAAAATATAATGAACGATACTATTGAAGCATTGATTTAGCACACTGCAAAGGTGTGCTATTTCCATTTATAAGGAGGATTTATGGTAACAGCAATAATTGCCGCCGGAGGAAGCGGAACACGTATGGGCGCCGGAATAAACAAGGTTTATTTAGAGTCTGACGGCATTGAGATAATAGCAAGAACCGTTTCGGTTTTTGAAAAATCAGATATTATTGATGAAATTATAGTAGTAACAGGAATTAATGATATTCCGTTATTCAATGAACTTATAAATAAATATTGCTTCAAAAAAATATCTGCGGTTGTTCAGGGCGGAGGCACAAGAGCAGAATCCGTATACAATGGACTCATGCAAGCCTCAGGCGAGATTGTTCTTATTCATGATGGTGCAAGAATGCTCATAACAGTTGACGAAATTGAAAGAGTTTTTAACGACTGCAAAAAATTCGGTGCGGCAGCACTCGGAGTAAAATGCAAGGATACGCTTAAAATCTCCGACAACGGATTCATCTGTGGAACACTTGACAGAGAAACAACTTATCAGATTCAGACTCCCCAGGTTTTCTACAAAGATACAATAATTAAAGCACATCAAAATGCAAAGGATAATACTGCAACAGACGACTGTGCGTTAGCTGAACAAATTGATGTTAAAATAAAAATTACCGAAGGAAGCTATGAAAATATTAAAATCACAACTCCGTCAGACCTTGCAATAGCACACGAAATTCTGAAGAAAAGAGGAGGAATATAATGAGAATAGGACAAGGCTATGATGTTCATAAATTAGTTGAAGGCAGAAGATGCATAATATGCGGAGTAGATATTCCTTATGAAAAGGGTTTGCTTGGTCACTCAGATGCAGATGTAGCGCTCCACGCACTTTCCGACGCACTTTTAGGCGCGGCGGCACTTGGTGATATTGGCAGACACTTCCCCGACAATGACCCACAATTTGAGGGTGCAGACAGTCGTGTACTATTACGTCACGTTGTTAAATTAATCGAAGAAAAAGGCTACACAGTCGGAAACGCTGACATTACAATAATTGCACAGCGACCAAAAATGATGAATTACATTGAACAAATGCGCAAAAACGTAGCTGAAGATTTAAAGGTCGATATTGACTGCATCAATATAAAAGCCACAACTACCGAAAAGCTCGGCTTTGAAGGCAGAGGAGAAGGTATAAGCTCAATGGCAGTAGTTCTATTGAATTAGGAGAATTTTATGAATATTTATGATTTTGACAAAACAATATATCGCAGTGACTCAACGAAGGATTTTTATTTTCATTGCTTAAAGCGGCATCCGAAAATCCTTTTAAGTGTTCCTGCAATGGCATGGGCATTCTTTTTATATTTTATAGGTATAAAAACAAAAACTCAGTTTAAGGAAAAGATGTACAGATTCCTGACCTATATTGACGATGTTGAAGCTGAGGTCGAAAAATTCTGGGACTTGCATCAGGACAATCTGAAAAATTATTATCATACAACAAAGCTTGAAGATGACATTGTCATCTCTGCTTCACCCGAATTTTTGCTAAAGCCAATCGCAAAGCGTCTTGGTTTTGGCAATCTTATCGCTTCAAGAGTTGATATGCATACAGGCAAATATACAGGCGAGAACTGTTGGGGTGAGGAAAAAGTAAAGCGACTCTACGACGAGCTTTCAATCTCCGAATGTGAAGCCTTTTATTCAGATTCACTGTCTGACACACCTCTTGCCAGTATTGCAAAGCAAGCGTATATTGTAAAAGGCGAGAAGCTTGTGGAATGGTCGGAATTTGAAAATGATAAAATAACAAAAATAAAAAAGATGTTTTTCTCCAAGGAATTTATTATGTTCCTTGCTGTGGGAGGAATAAACACAATAAACGGCGTGCTGTTTTCCATGCTTTACGGTATACTTATCCCAAACGCAAACCTTGCTTTTGCGGTCGGATATATAACCTCAACAGTTATATCATATCTGTTAAACAGCTTCCTCACGTTCAGGGAACGGCTCGGAATAATGAAATATATAAAATTCTTCATATCATATATTCCAAACTTTATTATACAGAATATCGTGGTATTTGTTGTTTACAATATGCTTGAATTCCATAAGCTCATAGCATATGTTCTTGCTGCAGTAATCGGCGTACCCGTAACATTCATTCTCATGAAAATATTTGCATTCAGAAAAAAAGACGGTTAAACCGTCTTTTTTAGTCTTATTTTTTCATTATACGTAATGCAATACTGTATGACCTGTCGAAAGTGATTTTGGCACGTCTATTATTCTTTGATTTGCCGAGCCTCTGAAGGTAAGCATTAAATCCTTTTCTTCTTCTATAAACGGCCCATCTACAAGGACATCTATCAATGACAGCAATTCATCTGTAACCTCGCATCTTGCACGGCTCTCAGATAAAAGCTCCTTATCAAATAAATATCCACTGTATACCCATATATCCTTTGACGGGAATCTTTCTTTTACACTTTTTATAAACGGAAGTAACGCACGCTGATTTTCAGGTTCAAACGGCTCTCCACCAAGCACCGACAATCCGGCTATAAATCTTGGCGAAAGTGCTTCCATTAATTCATCCTGAACATTTTCATCAAACGGATTTCCATAATTGAAATCCCATGCAATTTCATTAAAACAATTCTTACAGCGATGCGTACAGCCCGACACAAAAAGTGACACTCTCACGCCGGGACCGTTCGCTATATCCGTCTTTTTTATCTCTGCGTAATTCATAGGTGCATCACCCTATCCTGAATTTCCTGCGTTCTGCCCTGATTCCAGAACTGAGTTCCGATATATCCGCAGGTACGTCTTGCAACGTTCATCTTATCCTGATTACGGTTTGCACAGTTAGGGCATTCCCATATAAGCTTACCGTGTTCATCCTTTACTATCTGAATCTCTCCGTTATATCCGCATACCTGACAGTAATCGCTCTTTGTATTAAGCTCTGCATACATGATATTATCATATATATGCTTCATAACTGAAAGCACTGCATCAATATTATGCTTCATATCAGGAACTTCAACATAGCTGATAGCTCCGCCCGGAGATAACTCCTGGAATTTCGATTCTATCGAAAGCTTTGAGAATGCATCAATTTCTTCCGATACATGAACATGATAGCTGTTTGTTATATAGTTCTTATCTGTTACGCCCTCAATAACACCGAATCTCTTCTGAAGGCATTTTGCAAATTTATATGTGGTTGATTCCATAGGTGTGCCGTAAAGACTGAATGCAATATTTGATTCTTTTCTCCATCTTGCACACATATCGTTCAATTTCTGCATTACAGAAAGTGCAAACGGCATTGCAACAGGATCTGTGTGTGATTTACCTGTCATGTACTTTGTACACTCATACAAGCCTGCATATCCAAGTGAAATTGTTGAATAATTGCCGTATAACAGCTTGTCGATAGTCTCACCCTTTTTAAGTCTTGCCAACGCACCGTGCTGCCACAAAATCGGAGCAACATCTGACGGTGTACCCTTTAAACGCTCATGTCTGCACATAAGAGCCTTTCTGCAAAGCTCAAGACGTTCATCAAGAATATCCCAGAACTTCTCCATTACGCCGCCTGATGAACAAGCCACGTCAACAAGGTTGATTGTTACAACACCCTGATTGAAACGTCCGTAGAATTTAGGATTATTTTCTAAATCATGATAAACAGTCAGGAATGAACGGCAACCCATACAAGGATAGCAATAGCCCTCTTTATTCTGCTTCATAACCTTTTCGGAAATATAGTCAGGAACCATTCTCTTTGCAGTACACTCAGCCGCAAGCTTTGTGATGTGCCAATATTTACTGTCCTCATGAATATTATCTTCCTCAAGCACGTATATAAGCTTTGGGAATGCAGGTGTAATATAAACACCCTTTTCATTCTTGACGCCTAAAATTCTCTGCTTTAGCATTTCTTCTATGATAAGAGCAAGGTCGTCTCTTGTCTGACCTTCTTCAACCTCGTCAAGATACATAAACACCGTTACAAACGGAGCCTGACCGTTAGTTGTCATAAGAGTTATAACCTGATACTGAATCATCTGAACACCGCGCTGAATCTCTTCTCTTACACGCATTTCAGCAATTTCTTCTATCTTATCCTGATCTACAGGTATAGCTGCTGCTTCAAATTCACTTTTAACTATTTTTCTTAGCTTCTGTCTGCTTATATCAACAAACGGAGCAAGATGAGAAAGTGTGATACTCTGACCGCCGTACTGTGAGCTTGCAATCTGTGCTATACACTGAGTTGCAACATTACACGCAGTTGAAAAGCTCTTTGGCTTTTCTATCATTGTTTCGCTTATAACAGTTCCGTTCTGGAGCATATCCTCAAGATTTACAAGACAGCAGTTATGCATATGCTGTGCAAAATAGTCTGAATCATGGAAATGTATAATTCCTGCTTCATGTGCCTTTACAATTTCCTGTGGAAGAAGTATACGGCGTGTAATATCCTTTGATACCTCACCTGCCATATAGTCTCTTTGAACGCTGTTAACAACAGGGTTCTTGTTTGAGTTTTCCTGCTTAACTTCTTCATTATCACATTCGATAAGGCTAAGGATTCTGTCGTCAGTTGAGTTTGTCTTTCTGATAAGTGCTCTCTTATAACGGTATGTAACGTACGTTCTTGCAACTTCGAACGCCTTTCTATCCATTATCTCGTCCTCTACCATATCTTGTATCTCTTCCACACTTACAGCATGACTCATATTAATACACTTGTCTGTTACTGTTGAAGAAATTTCCTGTATCTGTTCCTTAGTCAGTCTGTCCTTCTCAGGAACCTCATTATTTGCTCTGTCTACAGCGGAAATAATCTTCGATATATCGAACATCGTCTCTACTCCGCTACGTTTGATAATCTTCATTTTTGGCTTCATAATAGCTTTCTCCTTTCACCAAATTCCTATATTATATATACACAAAATTCGTTTACGCACAAGATTGATGTGTGTTGACCTGTAAAATATTGTCAACCAAATATTGTACCGCTTTTTCAGTTAAGCAACTATATCTTGTGTGCATTATCTACTATACTATTATTTGCCATAAAAGTCAAGGGTAATTATGTACAAATAGATATGTGAATTTTCTACAACTTTTCTACGTTAAATTTGTGTAACAATTATTACACCGATTGAAAAATACTTGTTACCGTTTTGTATAAAAAAAGAGATTTTGTAACATTTACAAAATCCCGATTATAACCTCTGTCAAAAGCACCGCAACACACGCAAATGCCGCGACTTTTACAAGACTTTTTTCAAAATACGCCGCAATCAGCGCCGCAATAAATCCAATAATTGCCGAAATTTTAAACGAAGTCGAGTAAAAAATCGCCGGAATTGTCATAACGCTTAACACTGTATATGGTATGTAGTGTAAAAATGACAAAATAAATTTGTTTTGTATCTTTTTCTTTACAAGCACCAACGGAAGCATTCGAATCAGGTATGTTACCCCCGCCATGACGAGTAAATATATATAGAAGTTTTTCATGATTTTCTCCCCTTAAAAATATATAAACTGTATCAGCAGTTCCTCAAAAGCATTTCAAATTACTTAAAAATTTCGATATTACGTTGCATACGAAATTTTTAAAATGTAATTTTCAAAGCTTTTGGATGACTTGCCTTTCACGTTTGTTCACTAACAGGAGCTACTACTGCGAATACCGCACTCGCAATCACTGCACAAATTATAATAACAAATCCACCCGGTACATTGCTCAGGCCTGGAATATATTTAAACATACAACTAAGCACAATCGCAAAAAGCACACACATCAATGTCGGTCTGCTCTTTTTTGTTTCGGGAACCACAATCGCCACGAACATTCCGTATATTGCAATTCCAAGTGCCGAGGTTACTATTGACGGCAAAATATTTCCTGCCGCCGCACCGAGGAGAGTTCCCAAGCTCCAGCCTATGTACGGAGTTAATATCAAACCGTATAAATATCTACGTCCGACATTTACTATCTGTCCCATTGCAACCGCAAAAACCTCGTCCGTATTTACAAACGAAATAATAAATCTATCTATCATTCTTACGCTCGTTCCAAGCCGCTGCGACAGCGACACTGACATCAATGCATATCTTAAATTTATTATAAGCTGTGTTGCGGCAAGCTCTATGAGTGTTCCTCCGCTTACGATTATCGGAACCGCTGCAAGCTGTCCTGCCGAGGTTACGTTCGTCATTGAAATCAATAAAGCTTCCATAATAGAGAGTCCGCTGTCAATCGAAAATATCCCGAACGCAAACGCAACCGACAAATAACCTATACAAATAGGAAGCCCATCTATAAGTCCTTTTCTAAAACTGTTTCTTTCCATATTAATCCTCTTAATTTATACTTGTATGAAAACCTAAACAGCGGTTTTCATTTTATGTATGCTCCTTCATTGTATGTTCTCAATTAAAATCTGATTTCATTATTATAATTAGTAGGAAGTCCTTCCTTATATATATGAGAATCAGATGACAAGGTCATAACTCTCGGAATTGCAAATCCGTTTTCTTCTTTAAATTCAATCGCAGTCATCCCTGAATGACACATATCAAAATGAGTTGTGAACATCGGATATGGAATATCAAGCAATGTACTTAAAAATGCCAGCCCGAAGCCCTGATGTGCAAAAAGTGCAATTCTTTCATCATTAGGCTTTATAACCTTATACTTGCCTGTACCCCTGATATGCTCATATCCAAGAGATAAAAACAGCTTATCTGTTTCATTATAAATTCTTTCAACGCCTGCTTTATACTGTGTAAACTTCGGATGCTCATACCATTTTGTACCAAGCGAAATAACCTCAGGCTCGGTAAAAAGCTTTCTTGTTTCATCATCATGGAAAAGCCATTTTTGTACTCCGTCTCTGACTACTGTAAGCTCCTCCCATACATGACCTTCATTACAAAAATCCAAAAGCTCCGCTTCCTTTTTTAAAAGCTCGCACGTCGGCTTTGAAGTAAGAATTGCCCTGTTTGATGTTGACGCATATATTTTATCAACTCCATAAAGTGCAAGACGCTTTCCTACGGCCTCTGCCTGTCTTTCTCCCAAAGGCGTCAGTGAATCGGGGTTGTATATCGGGTCTCCGTGACGTACATAGAAAAATATCATTTTTGTATCCTCCGCTAATACTTCATTTATTTACAATGTAACTGCATTATATCACACCTTGCCAAATAATGCAATATCTGTACACGACATAAATCAAAAAATAATGTCTAATCAGTAAAAATCTTGATTTTACTATTGACTTATATAGTTTTATAATTTATAATTAACACTATCAAGCACACGTTATAGGAGGATAAGCACATGATTATAAAAAAAGATTATTTTACTATGTCTGACGGCATACGCTTATATACATTAATAATACTACCTGAGGAAAATAAAAAATTTCCCGTTGTTTTTATCCGCACTCCTTACGAAAGCAAGCGAGACAGAGCTCCGTATCTTACAAAAAAATTCAATCTCGATTTATTTACACAAAACGGCTACGCCGTAGTATTACAGCACACACGCGGAATGGGCGGAAGCGAAGGTGACTGTCACCCTTATGATGAATGCTCCGACGGACTTGACAGTCTTGAAATCATACGTACTCTTCCCTTTTATAACGGTGAGATTTATCTGACAGGCGGAAGCTATCTTTCCACCGTTCATTTGTGTTATCTGGGCTCAAAGCCTCATGATGTCAAAGCCGCCGCACTGAATATTCAGACGGACAGAATGTATTTTAGAAATTACAGAAACGGCTGTTGTTACAATTTTTGCAATCTTAATTGGTGGGCTAAAGATATGCTCAAAAACCGATACCCTGAGCAGTCACCTGTAAATGAAGCCTTATACAGACCATATTATAAAATCATGGAACGAATTGTCGGTGAGGATGTTCCTGAATATACAGGTATGCTTCTGAACGATACATATAACGATTTCTGGAAAGACGACCCAAGAACTGATGTAATTGAAAATCTGACAATTCCCGTGCTGTTTACCGAAGGCTGGTATGACTTTTACATCGACGGTATGTTCTCTATGTGGGAAAGACTGCACGAAAAATCAAATTCAGCTTTTATTGTCGGGCCATGGGGACACGCAACAGCTACATATGACGAAACTGATTATCCTCTTGAAAACGGTAATATTCCTACCGATTATATAGTAAATTTCTTTAACAGTGTAAGAGATAATACTCAATACAAGGATTTTAAACTCGGCAAGGTTAATTACTATTCAATAGGCGGCGATTTCTGGACGACGGATAAATCAGAAATAAATTACAGAAAGCTATATTTTAACAATGACGGCACGCTTTCAAAGGAACACACAGTAAGTGGCGAGCAAAGCTACAGCTTTAACCCTGACAAGCCTTTGAATTATTTTAAGTTCGGCAATATTTTTAAAGCCGAACAAAAAAATAATGACTGTGAAATTTTATCATTTATTTCACAGCCATGTTCAGAAGATATAAACTTCTACGGAAAAATTCAATGGCATACAAAAGTCAAAACCGACTGCGATGATACTGCTTTCTTTATGCGTGTATATTTCATCGAAAACGGTGAAGCATACAACCTTACCGAAACAATAACGTCGCTTTCCCATGTAAACAAAAACTATACTGCGGGCGAAGAATGTCTGATTGATATTCTAACGCCGCCAATCGCTTTTACGTTAAAAAAGGGATGCTCTTTAAGAGTAGACATATCATCGCACAGCGACATTTATGTTCCGCACTCAAACGTAAAAGGACATTGGGCTAAGGTTACAGAATCAAAAATCGCAAAAAATACAATTATATGCGACGATGATTCATATATCGTATTGCCGGTTTGTGAGTAACGTAAAACAGATTGAAAATGTATATGCTTGATGAAGCTGTCGGGAGAAAAATATTATGAATAATCAATTTGATGAAATTTTCTGCGGTATATCCGTAAAAACTATAAATGCATATAATTAATATTTAAAGGAGGAATTAAGCTTTGAACTGGGAAAATATTTTAAATATATCAAAGCCATTTATAAAAACGGGCCTGATACTGTTAATCGGTCATATAATTATTGTTTATATCGTAAGGATTATCAGAAGTGCATTAAAAAAAAGCAGCATGGATGAATCGCTTTCGAAATTTCTTGCAAAGGCGATTAATATAACCTTACACATATTGATTGTATTGTCGGCAATAAGCAGTCTCGGTATACCCACTACAGGGCTTGTTGCGGCACTTTCGGCAGGTGTAGTTGCTGTCGGAGTGGCATTAAAGGATTCGCTTGGGAATATAGCAGGAGGAATTTTGTTGCTTATATCACCAAGATTTGTAACGGGTGATTATATAGAAACAGAAAATGATGGTGGCACTGTAATCAGTGTGGATTTACTTCATACAACAGTCAGGACGCCTGATAATAAGCAGGTGAGTATTCCAAACGGTGTACTTATTAACAGCCATATAACAAACTATTCAAGAGAGCAAAAACGGCGTGTGGATATTACAATCCCAATTCCTTATGAAGCAGATTCTGAAACAGCAAAACAGATTATTAAGCAGACGGTATTAAAGCATCCGTCAGTGCTTGCTGAGCCGGAAGAGCCGTTTGTGCGTGTTATGGGCTATGGTGACAGTGCTGTGAATGTCGTAATACGAAGCTGGTGCAGCACATCAGATTACTGGACTGTATATTTTGATTTAACAGAGCAAATCCGTACAGAGCTGAAGGAACACGACATGGATATACCGTATAATAAAATAGACGTAATATTAAAGGCAAGCACAAAATAACAAATATATTCAATTTAGTTCAAAAGGTCGAATTAATAGTTCCATTATTCACCAAAAGCTTATCTTCTCCGCCGTCAACATTATGCATATACAATTTGTCTATAACACCATTATTTGTAAACATCGTTATCGGCTTATCCGTCGAATTCTGATGAATGATATTTGAAAGTGAAAGTGTTTTTATATAAGCATTTTCACACACCTTCAAGGTTTCTACATCAGATATATCTTCATTTCTGCATAGATTGTCTATTGTAAGAAAATCAATATCCAAATCGCCGTCAACCCATATAAATGCAAACGGATAATATGAATTATCTCCCTTATTATATTCCGGAATCCTCGGTGCATTTTTGCCGTAAATATTTTTTATGGTAATATGACTCATTTTTCCTCTTATACCTGTACGAGGATAAAAATATGTCAATCCTATGCAATTCTGATAAAATGTTCCAAAAACATTTGAAATTGAAATTCTTGCAACCAACGATTTTGTTGAAAGCAGTCTCACACCTCTTAAAGAATCACTGCCAAAAACTCCATCAATTAAAATATCCTGTATAGGTCCGTCACAGCCGTCATCAGCATTCAGTGCAACTATATCATCATAACAAGTCCCCTGAACATTTCTTACACTGCCATATTGGCATCCGCCATCAATATGAATTCCGTCCATATTTTCTGCTGTAGGATTTCCTAAGTTCTGGTCAAACCTAATATTCTCCACTGTAAAATATTTTATATACGCCATTTCAACACAATATGTTACCGGATTTTTAATTGTTAAATCATGAATCGATAGTCTTATGATTTTATAAAAACGCATTACAGAGCCTCGATACGAATCAACATATCTGACAACAGTATCAGGATTTCCGTCTCTGTGTGAATTACAGTATTTTCTATACTCACCTGACTTTATGGGATTAGGTGCCTGATTTACATTATCAAAATCCCATATACCGCCCACAATACATATATCATGTGCATCCTCATCTGCATTTGTTAGCATAAAACAGTTGCTTCCGGGCATGAGCTTTATTGTAGTTGTCTCGCCAAGCTTTAAAGTTTGGTTACTGTATATTTTAAGAGTTTTACTTATACTGTAATTTTTTTCAGGCACAGGAAGCTCAATTACTGAAGCTTTACTGTCAAGTATCTCCTGAATTGCCGGTGTATCATCATGTATTCCATCTCCATATAATCTGTACATTTTATCAAATTCCTTTCTATGATATTTAATTTTATGTTTATTATATCATATTATCACTCACTTCTCTATTGACATTTCGGCTAAATATATGGTATAATCGTCAGTATAAAAAACGAACTGAGGTAATCAAATGTATTCTTCTAAAAAAGAAATAATAAAAATCCCTGATTTGAGTAGCTTTACCATTATGATAAAACACACTCAAACCAACAGAAAATCGCATTTCCATGAAATAACACAACATACTCATAAGGAGCTTGAAATATATATAAATCTCAGCGGTGATGTCTCTTTTTTTGTAGAAAATCGCTTATATCGCATGAACCGAGGAGATGTAATTATTGCTTATCCCGGCGAATATCATCACTGCGTCTACCGTTCTGATGCAGACCATACATTCTTTTGGATTCTGCTTGATATTGACAAGAACGAATATTTATTACAGTTTTTCAAAGACCTTAATGTGAATTTCATTTCTGCTTCCGAAAATTCAAAAAACGAGATAATAGATTTATGTTACGGTATGTTTAACAAGGATTTAAGTGATGTGGAAAAGTTCTATTATCTTTTGCGTTTTATCATAATATTAAAAACAAATGAAAAAAATAATATTTCACTTTTGAACAATCTTCCGGAAGATTGTTTGAATATACTGGAATATATAAATGAGCACATCTCCGAAGAATTAAAAATTATAAATATAGCTGATACTCTTCATTTAAGCGAAAGCACTATTGAACGCAGATTTAAAGAATACCTTGGCATAAAACCTCTTGAATATATCCAAAAGAAAAAAATGATTTTAGCTGCCGAATTATTAAGTAACGGAGAATCAGTGCTGAATACAGGCCTAAGTGTAGGATATTCGGACAATTCTTATTTTATAAAATTATTTAAAACATATTATGGAATAACACCGTTTCAATATAAAAAACAAAAGAAAAATCCAACCGAATAAAACAAATTTACTGTAAGTAAGGAAAATATGCATTTTTAATTTTATCTTAAAGAAATTTTTGTGATATACCAAAATAATTTATCATAAAATAAATATAAATAATTCCAAAGGAGTTAATAAAATGAATATTATAATAACTGCCTATAGCTTTGTTGCCGCAGTAATAGGTGCAGGCTTTGCTTCCGGGCAGGAAATTCTTACTTTTTTCACAGTTTACGGCAAATGGGGTATACTTGGAATGATTATTTCCGCTATGATTTTCGGCGGATTTTCATATGTTGTTCTTGATTCATGCCGTCAATTTAAAATTTCCGACTACAACACTTTAACTTCAATGGTAATGAGCAAAAAAATAAAAAAGCTTTCGGATATTCTTACGTTTATTTTTCTGCTCTGTTCTTTCGCTGTTATGATTGCATGCTTTGGCGAAACCATGTATCTGATGTTCGGATTACATAAAGGCATCACCTCCGCCGTATTTGCTGCCGTATGTACAGGTATAATATGTACAGGAACAGATAAGGCATTAAAGCTGAACGGAATACTCGGTATTATTACGTCAGCCGGAATTATTTCTGTTGCCTTATACCTTTTACGCTTCCGGGAGCATCAGACATTTGCTCCGCAGGCATCAGCAATAATTTCAGGTGCCGGATATTCAGGCTATAATCTTATCGGTACAGGCGTTATTCTTGCAAGTATGAGCAAAAATATCCGCTCCCGTCGTGAAGCGCTGCTCACGGGTGCTGTCAGTGCAATATCCCTTTTTATTATGATGGGGCTTATATATTTTCTTTTGAGTATCTACTATAAATATATAAGCTTAGGCGAAATCCCCATGCTTACGCTTGCGATGCGTGAAAATAAAGTTATTACATATTTTTATTTGCTTATGCTTGTTTTTGCCGTTGTAACAACCGCAATTTCAAGCGGAATAGGTGCCTCAGAGCTTGCAGGCTTTAAAAATGTTTATCAGTTCATATTATTTGGAAGTGTAGGCTTCTGCGTATCATGTGCGGGCTTTTCGAAGGTTATTGATACGGCTTATAGAATATGCGGTTATGCAGGAATAATAATTATAATATATTTTTTAAAAAATTTAAAAAAAGCAGAAATAGAAAGAAAATCAAAGAAAACAGGAGATTTTATTGAATAATTCCGTAAAAATCAGCTATAATTAGATTTGAAAAAATCTGAAATATCTGTTATTATATACAAGTCGTCTGATGAATGACAGTGTGAGATTGCGGGATGTAGCGCAGTTTGGTAGCGCATCTGGTTTGGGACCAGAGGGCCGCAGGTTCGAATCCTGTCATCCCGACCATTTCTTTTTGAAGGTTGTCGATTTGTCAGATATTCGGGAGTTTAGCTCAGCTGGGAGAGCGTCTGCCTTACAAGCAGGATGTCACAGGTTCGAGCCCTGTAACTCCCACCAGTATCGCTCAGGCGATACACAATGCTGGTGTAGCTCAATTGGTAGAGCAGCTGATTTGTAATCAGCAGGTCGCGGGTTCGAGTCCCATCACCAGCTCCATAACAAACAGGGTAAGCGAGAGCTTACCCTTATATATGGGAGAGTTCCCGAGCGGCCAAAGGGGGCAGACTGTAAATCTGTTGTCTTCGACTTCAGTGGTTCGAATCCACTCTCTCCCACCAGAAACGATGATTTAAAATCATCGTTTTTTTGTTTTTGAAAAAAACTATATATTAAAAAATATAAAAGAAGCCTCTTTCAGGCTTCTTATTTCATATATTTCATTGTTTGTAGAAGATGCTTTTTCTTTTCCGGGGATAAATATCTCCACTCTTCATAAAACTCCTTTAACTCAGGAGTCATTATAACCTGTTCATCATCAGAAAAAAATTCTGCAAGACTAATGTTCATCGTTTCACATATAGATTGAAGTGTTGCAAGAGTCGGAACTGTACCACGATGAAATATATTTGACAGAGTTGACTCAGGTATTTTGCTTTCTTTTGAAAGTCTATACTTTGACCACCCATATTTTTCAAGATTATAATTTAACCTCTGTATAATATCCACTTCACCACCATCTTTCTTAACATAATTATACTACTAAGTTGAGTTGTTTCATAGACTGCAAGAAATGAAGTAAATACTACTATTGATAATTTATGCACTTTATGTTATAATTATTATAAAAAGAATTTTAATAGAAAGTGTGATATATTTGACTGAACAGGAAAAACGTAAACTGCGGGTTTGTTTTACAGGACACCGTCCCGAAAAACTTAATATCTCCAAGAATAAAATCAAGTCTGCTTTACTAAACGAAATAATAAAAGCTATAAATGATGAGTTTAAAGTATTTATTTCAGGCATGTCACGTGGAGTAGATATGTGGGCGGCTGAAATTATTCTTGAGCTTAAAAATGAATACCCTGACATTAAACTTATAGCAGCTATCCCGTTTGAAGGCTTTGAGTTAAAATGGAGTACGAGCAATCAAAAACAGTATCATCACTTGCTAAATCAGGCGGATTTAGTTAAATATGTATGCCCTAATTTTAGCTACGATTCGTATCAACTCCGCAACAAGTGGATGGTAGATCACTCCGCACGCGTAATTGCTGTTTGGAACGGCAAAAAAAGTGGTACCAAAAATACTATTGATTATGCCAACAGATGCGGTATCGAACTCATAAACATTTATAAATAGAAAATTAACATACAAGTAGAATATAAAATTACCCACCAAAAAATCCACCCTTTCGGGTGGATTTAATTTTTAATTAGTCAACAAGTTCAAGAATTGCCATTTCAGCACTGTCACCACGACGTGGGCCAGTCTTTAGGATTCTTGTGTAACCGCCGTTTCTCTCTGCATACTTAGGAGCGATTTCGCTGAACAGCTTTGTTACAACGTCCTCTTTAGTGATAAACTCCAAAGCCTGACGGCGAGAATGAAGCGTATTCTTCTTACCCAAAGTAATCATCTTTTCAGCCATACTCTGAGTTTCTTTTGCTCTTGTTACTGTTGTTTCAATCTTTCCGTTCTCTAAAAAGCTTGTTACCAAATTACGCAGCATAGCTTTTCTCTGAGCTGTAGGAAGACCTAACTTTCTTGTTCCCGGCATATCAGTTACCTCCTATTAATCTTCTTCTTTCTTAAGATAAAGACCTAAACCGTTTAATTTGTTTATGACTTCTTCAAGCGACTTTCTGCCCAGGTTTCTTACCTTCATCATGTCCTCCTCGGACTTGTTTGTAAGGTCTTCAACCGTATTGATACCTGCACGCTTTAAGCAGTTGTAAGAACGAACTGAAAGGTCAAGCTCTTCAATAGTCATTTCAAGAACCTTTTCCTTCTTGTTCTCTTCCTTCTCAACGATTATTTCCGTATTCTTTGCTTCTTCTGACAGGTCAACAAACAGGCACAGAAGGTCATTCATGATTTTTGCAGATAAACTAACAGCCTCATCCGGCTTGATTGTTCCGTTTGTCCATACCTCAACCGAAAGCTTTTCTCTGTCGGTATACTGTCCCACACGTACATTATCTACTGTGTAGTTCACCTTTGTTACAGGTGTATATATGGAATCCACCGGAATAACACCGATTACTGACTGTGCGCCGCTCTTGTTCTTATCGGCACTGACATAGCCTCTGCCTTTTGATAGAGTAATTTCCATGTAAAGATGTGCGTCATCGTTAAGTGTTGCAATATGAAGATCAGGATTGAAAATTTCAATATCAGCATCACGCTTTATATCGCCGGCTTTAATCTCGCCTGCACCCTTTGCTTCTATATATACAGTTTTTGGTGAATCACCGTACAGCTTAAACGCAATCTTTTTGATGTTCAGTATAAGCTCTGTGACATCCTCCGTAACACCGGGAACTGTTGAAAATTCATGCTGAACGCCGTCAATCTTAATTGATGTAGCAGCGGCACCAGGCAATGATGACAACAGGATCCTGCGAAGTGAGTTACCAATAGTGGTACCGTAGCCTCTTTCAAGAGGAGAAACTACAAACTTACCGTAACGACCGTCCTCGCTCAACTCCGTACACTCAATGTTAGGCTTTTCCATTTCTATCATTCCAAAACCCTCCTTTAATCTTCGGATTACACACAGCATTACGCTGCATAAACCCTAAATAAATATATAATTTGTATCCACTTTACCGAGGGTAAATCGTTATTATTTCGAGTACAACTCGACAATTAAATGCTCTTCAACTTCATACTCTATGTCGTCTCTGTTTGAAAGTCTTACAACCTTACCCGTAAGAGTATTCTTATCCATATCAAGCCACTGAGGAACAACACGCTTTGCGTTTTCTTCAACGATTTCCTTGATTCTTACTGAGCTTCTGCTCTTTTCCTTTACAGAGATAACATCACCCGGCTTTACAAGGTATGAAGGAATGTCAACCTTGTTTCCGTTTACTGTGATATGACCGTGATTAACTATCTGTCTTGCTTCGCGTCTTGTGTTTGCAAGACCAAGTCTGAATACTACGTTATCAAGTCTTGATTCAAGAATCTGAAGAAGCATTTCACCTGTGATGCCCTGTCTCTTTGTAGCCATCACATAATACTTCTTAAACTGCTTCTCAAGCAAGCCGTAGATGAACTTAACCTTCTGCTTTTCGTTAAGCTGAATACCGTATTCTGACTGCTTTTTTCTGCCCTTCTTTGGGTTCTTTATTGACTTCTTGTCTATACCCAAAACTGTAGGCTCTAAGCCCAAAGTTCTGCATCTCTTCAGTATAGGTTGAGTATTTCTTGCCATGATTTTTTCCTCCTTCTCTCTTAATCAGACTCTTCTTCTCTTTGGCGGTCTGCAACCGTTGTGAGGAATAGGAGTAACGTCCTTAATCATTGTAACTTCAAGACCTGTTGCCTGCAAAGCTCTGATTGCAGCTTCTCTACCGGCACCCGGACCCTTAACATAAACCTCAACTGTTTTCATACCGTGCTCCATTGCAGCCTTTGCAGCTGTTTCAGCAGCTGTCTGAGCAGCAAACGGAGTGCTCTTTCTTGAACCGCGGAAGCCTAAGCCACCAGCACTTGCCCAAGATATAGCGTTTCCGGCTGTATCTGTAATTGTAACTATTGTATTGTTGAAGGTTGAGCGAATATGAGCTGCACCCTTCTCAATATTTTTTCTATCACGACGTCTTGTACGTGTAGTTTTCTTTGCTACCTTAGCCATTTAGCTTAGTCCCTCCTTTATTTCTTTTTACCTGCTATTGTTCTTGCAGGGCCCTTACGGGTTCTTGCATTATTCTTTGTATTCTGACCTCTTACAGGAAGACCCTTTCTGTGACGGATACCTCTGTAGCATCCAATCTCCATAAGACGCTTAATATCAAGCGCTAATTGTCTTCTCAAATCACCCTCAACTGTATATTCAGCGTCGATGATTTCTCTCAGACTGTTTACCTCAGCATCTGTCAAATCCTTAACTCTTGTATCAGGATTTACACCGCTCTGAGCCAAAATCTTCTGTGAGCTCTTCAGTCCTATACCATAAATGTAAGTAAGACCTACTTCAACTCTTTTTTCTCTTGGTAAGTCAACACCAGCTATTCTTGCCATACTTTTCTACACCTCCATTAAAAGATATCATCAAAAAATTCAGTTTTTTCGGATTTTATCAATCCATAACCTCTCCAAGCTGTACGGTGTGTTGAAGCCGTACCAGCCGCACTTGAACAAGTCATTAACAATAATTATGTTAATCTTGATTAGCCTTGCTTCTGCTTGTGCTTAGGATTCTCGCAGATTACCATAATCTTGCCTTTTCTCTTTATGATTTTGCATTTTTCGCAAATCGGTTTTACTGACGGACGTACTTTCATTATCGTCTACCTCCTAATTACTTTGAACGCCATGTGATACGTCCTCTTGTAAGGTCGTAAGGACTCATTTCGAGCTTTACCTTATCGCCGGGAAGTATCTTTATGAAATTCATTCTCAATTTGCCTGAAATGTGTGCCAATACCTGGTGACCATTTTCAAGCTCTACCTTAAACATTGCGTTAGGTAAGGTTTCTACAACCTTGCCTTCCAATTCCAAAACATCATCCTTAGCCAATGTTATATCCTCCTAATTCCGCTAATGCTTTTCGCACTTCAAAATTTTCAACTGCACCAACTGTGCTTAGCTTATTTAATATAGCTTCGGAAATTTTTTCCGAGCCTTGAAGATGCTTGAGCTTCTTTCGCTTCGGGGTTTCTGCTTTTCTGTTTTTTCCGTCTGCAATATAGGCATATTCGCCGTCTGTTGCAAGGACGATAAACAAATTTCCCTTATCGTGCCCCGCCTTGGAGCGTACTAACGACCCGATTTTGATTTCCATATCAGCACCTCACAGTGTCAATATTTCACATCCGTCCTTCGTTACAAGAACGGTATTTTCATAATGGGCCGATAATTTACCATCCGCTGTTACTACAGTCCAGTCATTATCAAGCAACTCGACCTTGTATGTGCCTTCGTTAATCATAGGCTCAATCGCAAGAGTCATACCTGCCGCAAGCTTTACACCGTGACCGGCTTTTCCGAAATTCGGAACACTCGGATCCTCGTGGAGACTCTGCCCCACTCCGTGACCGACCAAATCACGTACCACACCGTAGCCATGCTTTTCAGCGTGCTGCTGAATAGCTGCGGATACATCACCTAATTTGGCACCATGCTTTAAATATTTAATTCCCTCATAAAAGCACTCTTTTGTTACATCAATAAGCTTCTGCGCTTCGTCACTGATTTTTCCTACAGGAAAGGTTCTTGCAGCGTCACTGTGCCATCCATCAAGAACAGCACCCATATCAACGCTTATTATATCGCCTTCCTTAAGTATAGTGTTTTTATCGGGAATCCCGTGAACTACTTCATCATTCACCGAAGCACATATGCTTCCCGGAAATCCGTTATAGTTCAGAAAATTTGGTTTTGCACCTTTTGATATTATAAAGTCATGCGCAATTTTGTCAAGCTGTTTTGTGGAAACACCGGGGCGTATATTTTTTTCTATAAGCTCCAGTGCTTCCTTTGTTATCTGACAAGCCTTACGCATTTTTTCGACCTGCTTAGCTGATTTAATGGTTATCATTATATCTGCTCCTCAAGTCCAAGAGCCTTCATTACGTTTGCAGTTGTATCCTTTAACTCTTCCTCGCCCTTTGCAGTAACGAGAAGACCTGCTTTTTCGTAATATGCTTTGATAGGCTCTGTCTGATCGTGATATACATTCAGACGATTCTGAATTGTTTCAGGGTTATCATCAGCTCTCTGAATCAATTCAGCATTACATTTATCACACTTACCTTCAACAGCAGGCTTATTTGAAATAATGTTATACGGTGCACCACATTTTGAGCATTCACGTCTTGAAGATAATCTTTCAACTATCTTCTCGTCCTCAACCTCGAGTGAAAGCACCTTATCAATTTTAACCCCTGATGCTGTAAGTGCTTCTGCCTGTGCAGTTGTACGAGGGAATCCGTCAAGGATAAATCCCTTCGCACAATCAGGCTTAGATAATCTTTCTTTTACTATTGAAACAATAACGTCATCGGGAACAAGCTTACCATCGTTTATATACTGTTCAGCAAGCTTACCTACTTCTGTTCCTTCTTTAATTGCAGAACGAAGCATAACGCCTGTTGATATGGTATCTATTCCCAATCTTTCGGAAAGAATTTCACCCTGTGTACCCTTTCCTGCCCCCGGAGGTCCCATTAATACTAAATTCATATCAATAGCTCTCCTTTCTTATTCAAGGAAGCCCTTATAGTGACGCATTGTCATCTGTGACTCTATCTGCTTTACAGTTTCAAGAGCAACACCTTCCATGATGATTAGTGATGTACCACCAATCTGAAGTGAAGGAATGTTGAATACAGCACCTACGATTACAGGAAGTATTGCAATAATTCCTAAGAAGATAGCTCCTACAAGATTTAGTCTTGAAGCAACCTTAGCTATAAAGTCACTTGTCGGCTTACCAGGTCTGATACCCGGAATAAATCCGCCGCTCTTCTTCATGTTATTCGACATCTCAATCGGATTGAACTGGATTGATGAGTAGAAGTATGTGAAGAATATTATCAGAAGGAAGTATAATACTGCATATACAACACTTGTCCATGCAGGTGTTGCATATCCGGCTGAAAGACAACCAAGAATGTAATATCCAAGACCTTCTGTAGGCATGTTTCCGCCTGTTGCCAATCTTACGATTGTAGCAGGGAATGCCATGATTGATGATGCAAAGATGATTGGCATAACACCACCCATAACAACCTTAATAGGAATGTTTGTGCTCTGACCGCCGTACATCTTTCTACCTACAACACGCTTTGCGTACTGTACTGAGATTCTTCTTTCTGCATCTGAGAAGAATACTACGAATGCGATAGCTGCAACTGCAACTATTGCAATCAATACTACTGCGATTATACCCTTTGCAGTAACACCTGTTCCTAAGAACTGATTATATATAGTAACCATTCCTGTAGGAATTCTTGATACGATACCTGCAAAGATCAGTAGTGATACACCGTTTCCAAGACCTTTTTCTGTGATAAGCTCACCCAGCCATACAACAAATGCTGTACCTGCTGTGAAGGTCAGAACGATTATGAAGAATGTCAAAACGCTTGGATTCTGTATTGCTTCAAGTCCTGCTGTAACCTTCATGTTATAAAGTGTTACATAAAGACCTGCACCCTGAATGAATGCCAAAACGATTGCTACATATCTTGTAATTTTGTTAAGCTTCTTTCTGCCCTCAACACCCTCTTTTGCTATACGCTCAAGTGCAGGTATTGCAACAGTCAAAAGCTGTATGATAATTGATGAGTTGATGTACGGTGAAACACCCAATGCCATTACAGTTGCATTTGAGAACGCACCACCTGTAAATACATCAAACAAGCTGAACAGGTCAGTTCCGCCTGCGCCCAAAAACGCCTGCATCGCTTCACTGCTTAAATACGGCACCGGAATATGTGCTCCAAATCTGAATACTACCAGCATAAGCAAGGTAAATATCATTCTTGATCTGAGGCTTGGAATCTTCCACGCATTTCTTAATGTCTGGAACATAATTACATCACCTCAGCCTTTCCGCCTGCCTTTTCTATCTTTTCTTTAGCGGATGCGCTGTACTTAGCCACTTTAACGTTAAGCTTCTTTGTAACCTCGCCTCTGCCGAGAATCTTAACACCGTCAAGTGTCTTGCTGATTATGCCGTTTTCTTTTAATGTTTCGGCTGTTACCTCTGCTCCGTCTTCAAACTTGTTAAGTTCCTCAACGTTAACAGATATATACTGTTTAGCAAATATATTCTTAAAGCCACGCTTAGGTAAACGTCTGTATAGCGGCATCTGACCACCCTCAAATCCGGGTCTTACTCCACCGCCGCTTCTTGCGTTCTGACCTTTGTGACCTTTACCTGATGTCTTACCGGTTCCTGAACCGATACCTCTGCCCACTCTCTTTGCTGAGAATTTTGAGCCTTCTGCGGGCTGCAGTTCATCTAATCTCATTTGCTGCACCTCCTTGTCTATTGATTAAAGTTCTGTAACTTCAACAAGGTGGGATACCTTGTTTATCATTCCTCTGATCTGTGGTGTATCTTCTTTTTCTACCACAGCTCTGATTTTCTTAAGGCCAAGAGCCTCGACAGTAGCGATCTGATCCTTCTTTCTGCCGATTGTGCTTCTGACCAATGTGATTTTAAGCTTAGCCATTTTATGTGCCCTCCTTAACCTCTGATTTGGTCTACAGTCTTACCGCGAAGCTTAGCAACCTCTTCAATCTGCTTAAGCTCTGATAAGCCCTGAATTGTAGCACTAACTACATTTCTCTTATTATTGGAACGTAGGCTCTTTGCTCTGATATCCTTTATACCTGCAAGCTCAAGCACTGCACGGGCAGCACCGCCTGCGATAACACCTGTACCCTGTGCAGCAGGCTTTAATAAAACCTTACCTGCACCGTGAATACCCATTACCTCGTGAGGTATTGTTGTGCCAACTAAAGGAACCTCTATAAGATTTTTCTTTGCAGCCTCTAATCCCTTTCTGATTGCATCCGGGATTTCAGCAGCTTTACCCTGACCGCAGCCAACATGACCATTTCTGTCGCCTACAACAACAAGTGTACTGAATCTCATTGTACGACCACCCTTAACAGTCTTGGCAACACGATTTATAGCTACTACATTTTCTTCTAATTCCAATACTGATGCGTCAAATTTCTGTGCCACTTAACTCGTCCTCCTTTTCTTAGAATTCCAGGCCGCCTTCTCTTGCACCTTCTGCAAGAGCAGCAACTCTGCCGTGGTATACATATCCGCCTCTGTCGAATACAACTGCTTTGATTCCGGCAGCCAAAGCTTTTTCAGCTACTGCCTTACCAACAGCCTTTGCACCTTCGATGTTACCGCCTTTACCTTCAAAGCCCTTATCCATTGAGGATGCGCTTACCAAGGTAACGCCCTTTGTATCATCAATCACCTGTGCGTATATGTGATTTAAGCTTCTGAATACGTTTAGACGAGGTCTCTCCGCAGTTCCGGAGATGTTCTTTCTTACTCTCTGATGACGCTTTATTCTTGCAGCATTAGTATCTTTTTTCTTTATCATTATACGAACACTCCTTTCAATTATTTCTTCTTGCCGCCTGCTTTACCTTCTTTACGTCTGATATATTCATCGACGTACTTAATACCCTTGCCCTTATATGGTTCTGGCATTCTGTATTCTCTAATCTTTGCAGCTACTGCGCCAACTCTTTCTTTGTTTGCGCCCTTTACAATGATTTTGTTAGGTGCAGGCACTTCCAGAGTTATACCCTCCTCAGGAGTGTACTCTACAGGATGTGAGTAACCTAATGATAATACAAGCGTTTTGCCCTGAAGCTGTGCTCTGTAACCAACACCGTTGATTTCAAGCTCCTTAGCAAATCCGTCTGTTACACCTACTACCATGTTGTTTATAAGAGTTCTTGTAAGACCGTGAAGTGCCTTATGCATCTTCTCTTCTGAAGGTCTTTCAACAGTAATCACTCCGCCATCCATTTTGATTATCATGTCAGCGTGAAGTGTTCTTGTCAAAGTACCGTTCTTACCCTTAACTGTAATTTCGTTTGCATCACTGATCTTGACGTCAACGCCGGCAGGAACAGTGATAGGCAATTTACCTATTCTTGACATAGGATTTTCCTCCTTAACTTAAATTCTCTCCGTCTTGTGTGACAGGTTTTCAGTTCTTTGCGTTTTTGGATTGATTACCAGATAAAAGCAAGAACTTCGCCGCCGATATTAGCCTTTCTGGCCTGCTTATCGGTCATTATACCCTTTGATGTTGATACGATTGCTATACCCATGCCCTTTAGAACTCTGGGAAGCTCGTCAGCTCCGGCATAGAATCTCAAACCGGGCTTTGATACTCTCTTAAGACCGCTGATTACCTTTTCATGGTTCGGTCCGTATTTTAGATTAATTCTGATAACGCCCTGCTTACCGTCTTCAATCACCTTATAGCTCTTGATGTAACCTTCTTTGTCAAGGATATCAACGATAGCCTTCTTCATATTTGAAGCTGGAACATCAACAGTCTCATGCTTTGATGAATTAGCGTTTCTGATTCTTGTTAGCAGGTCTGCGATAGGATCAGTTATTTGCATTTCATTTACCTCCTTCCGAATCTGTAAAGAATTCGTACTTTATATCACGTTGTGTGTATTCCTATTACCAGGAAGCCTTCTTAACGCCGGGAATCTGACCCTTGTAAGCAAGCTCTCTGAAGCAGATACGGCATATACCGAACTTTCTCAAGTATGCGTGAGGTCTGCCGCAAATCTTACATCTGGTGTAAGCCTGTGTTGAATACTTCGGCTTTCTTTGTTGTTTTATAACCATTGCTTTTCTTGCCATGATTTTTTCCTCCTTAAAACTATGAACGGAACGGAGCACCGAATAATGCTAACATCTCGCGTGCTTCCTCGTCTGTTGATGCGGTAGTAACAAAGTTAATGTCCATACCTCTGATTTTATCAATCTGGTCATAGTCAATTTCAGGGAATATTAACTGTTCTTTAATTCCTAATGAATAGTTACCTCTTCCGTCGAAACCGTTAGGATTGATACCTCTGAAGTCTCTTACACGTGGAAGTGCTACATTGAACAGTCTGTCCATGAACTCATACATTTTGTCAGCTCTAAGTGTTACCTTACAACCGATGTTCATGCCTTCTCTTAACTTGAAGTTAGCTACTGACTTTCTTGCCTTTGTTACGATAGGCTTCTGACCTGTGATCTTTGCCAAATCTCCGCAGGCTGCGTCGATTGCCTTGGGATTATCCTTAGCTTCGCCCATACCAATGTTAATTACGATCTTTTCAAGCTTTGGTATTTGCATTGTTGATTTATAACCGAACTTCTCCATCAACGCAGGAGCAACTTCTTTTATATACTTTTCTTGCATTCTACTCATTGTTAGAATTTACCTCCTCTCGAAAATTAATCGTTAAATGTTTCGTTACACTTTTTGCAGTATCTTACCTTTGAGCCATCCTCAAGGATTTTGATACCTGTTCTTGCAGCTTTGCCGCACTTTGAGCAAACTCTCATTACGTTTGAAGCGTCGATAGGAGCTTCCATCTTAACGATTCCGCTCGTCTGTCCCTGCATTCTTGCCTTCTGATGTTTTGACACGATTGCAACGCCTTCAACGATTACCTTGCCCTTTTCGGGAATAGCTGTAAGTACCTTACCCTCTGTTCCCTTGTCTTTACCTGCGATTACTTTTACTAAGTCACCGCGCTTTACATGCATCTTTTTCATTGTGTTTTGACCTCCTAATTAAAGAACTTCCGGAGCCAATGATAAAATCTTCATGTACTCTTTATCTCTTAACTCTCTGGCAACAGGGCCAAATATACGAGTACCTCTTGGGTTTTTATCATCTTTTACGATAACTGCTGCGTTCTCGTCAAATCTTATATATGAACCGTCGGCACGTTTTGTCTCTTTAACCGTTCTTACTACAACGGCCTTTACAACGTCACCCTTTTTAACAACGCCGCCCGGTGTTGCCTTTTTAACGCTGCAAATGATTTCGTCGCCCACTGCTGCGTATCTCTTTCTGGATCCGCCCATAACTCTGATACACATTACTTCCTTAGCTCCTGTGTTATCAGCTACCTTCAATAGCGTCTGCTGTTGAATCATTTAAACTTCCTCCTTCCGGGCTATATTACTTAACCTTTTCTACTATCTCAACAAGTCTCCATCTCTTATCCTTTGAGAGAGGTCTTGTTTCCATAACCTTTACCTTATCACCTATGGAGCATACATTCTCCTCATCGTGAGCCTTTAATTTATATGTGCTCTTTACGATTTTGCTGTATAAGGGGTGTTTTTTATTTTCTTCTATGGCAACAACGATAGTCTTATCCATCTTGTTGCTTACAACCTTACCGATTTTGACCTTACGTCTGTTTCTCTCTTCCACTGAAGTGTCCTCCTTTCGAGACTATTTCTACTTGCTACTAACAATTACATTGCACTGCCTTGCAGTTCTCTTTCATGAATGATGGTTAAAATACGAGCGATAGTCTTTTTAACGTCACCAATTCTTTTGGGATTTTCCAACTGATTAATAGCGTTCTGAAATCTTAGGTTGAAAAGCTCCTGCTTGAATGAAGCTAACTTTTCTTCCAATTCAGCGGTTGATAACTCTCTTAGCTCATTAATTTTCATTCTTATTCACCATCCTCTGCTTCACGCTTAACAAACTTACACTTGATTGGCAGCTTGTGCATAGCAAGACGCATAGCTTCTCTTGCAACTTCTTCGGAAACTCCTGCCATCTCAAACATGATTCTACCGGGCTTTACTACTGCTACCCAGTACTCGGGTGAACCCTTACCTGAACCCATTCGAGTTTCAGCAGGCTTTCTTGTTACCGGCTTATCAGGGAATATCTTTATCCAAACCTGACCACCACGCTTTGTGTATCTGGTCATAGCGATACGGGCTGCCTCAATCTGTCTTGAGGTAATCCATGCAGGCTCTAATGCCTGTAAGCCATACTCGCCGTTTGACACAACGTTACCGCGTGTTGCCTTACCCTTCATTCTACCACGCATTACACGTCTGTATTTTACTCTCTTAGGTAATAGCATTATTGTCTGCCTCCCTTCGGTCTTCTCTGTCTCTTTTCCTTCTTTTCAGGAGCGTTTGCAGCAGCTTCCTTCTGTCTGCCATCTGCAACATTCAGTACTTCACCCTTATAGATCCATACCTTAACACCAAGAATACCGTAAGTTGTCTTTGCTTCAGCAAAACCGTAGTCGATATCTGCTCTTAGTGTCTGTAGAGGAATTGTACCCTCGTGATACTGCTCTGTTCTTGCGATTTCAGCACCGCCTACACGACCTGCAACTGCAGTCTTGATACCTTTAACGCCCATTCTCATGGCTCTTCCCATAACCTGCTTCATTGCACGTCTGAATGAGATTCTCTTCTCAAGCTGAGCTGCAATGTTCTCTGCAACAAGCTGTGCATTTGTATCAGGATTTCTTACCTCCATGATATTTACGTTAACTGTCTTTGATGTAAGCTTTTCTACCTGCGCCTTAAGCTTTTCAATTTCAGCGCCGCCTTTACCGATTATGATACCCGGCTTTGCTGCATGGATTGTTATGAATACTCTGTTCTGCTTTCTGTCGATAGCGATCTTAGCGATACCTGCATCATAACAAGCCTTCTTTACAAATTTTCTGATATTGTAATCTTCAACCAGTTGGTCTCCGAATTCTTTTTTACCGGCAAACCATTTAGAGTCCCAATCTTTGATAACTCCGACTCTAAGTCCGTGCGGATTAACCTTCTGTCCCATTAGTTAACCTCCTTTTCTATTAGTCTTCCATTTCCTTTAATACTAAAGTGATATGGCTGGTTCTCTTTAAAATCTTGAAAGCTCTGCCCTGTGCGTGAGGCTGAATTCTCTTTAAAGTAGGACCCTGTGTTGCAAAACACTCTGCAACATACAACTTATTCTTATCCATACCATTGTTGTTTTCCGCATTTGCTATTGCTGATGCAAGAAGCTTCTTTAGATACTCGCTTGCTGATTTCGGTGTATTCTCAAGAATACCCATAGCAACTCTTGCGGGCTTGTTTCTTATCAAATCAAGCACTATCTTCACCTTTCTTGGTGAGATACGAGCGTATTTTAATACTGCGCGTGCTTCCATGTCGAAAATCCTCCTTCCGATATATTGGTTATATCTTTGTAAGTTCTTAAAATCTTATACTTTGCACAAAGATTATCTACTTGTCTTTGCGCCTGCGTGTCCCTTGTAAGTTCTTGTAGGAGCGAATTCTCCTAATCTGTGACCTACCATGTCTTCACTAATGAATACGGGAACATGCTTTCTGCCGTCATGAACAGCTATTGTATGACCTACCATTTCAGGGAATATTGTGGAAGCTCTTGACCAAGTCTTAACAACCTTCTTTTCATTTGCAGCGTTCATAGCATCAATTCTGCTCATAAGACGCTCCTCAACGAAAGGTCCCTTTTTAAGTGATCTACCCATTTAAGTGTTCCTCCTTTCAGGAATTATGCGATTATGACAATTACTTGTCGTTTCTGCGCTTTACAATAAACTTATCTGTCTTATTCTTCTTCTTTCTTGTCTTCAAACCAAGAGCCGGCTTACCCCAAGGTGTAACCGGAGCAGGTCTACCGATAGGTGATTTACCTTCACCACCACCGTGAGGGTGATCGTTCGGGTTCATAACAACGCCTCGAACAGTTGGTCTCCAACCCATGTGACGTTTTCTACCTGCCTTACCGATTGAAATGTTTTCGTGCTGCTGGTTACCTACAATACCGATTGTAGCTTTACACTCAAGACGAACCATTCTAACCTCGCCCGAAGGAAGTCTTACCTGTGCGTAATCGCCTTCCTTAGCCATAAGCTGTGCACTGTTACCTGCTGAACGAACAAGCTGTCCGCCCTTACCAGGATATAATTCAATGTTGTGAATAAGTGTACCAACAGGGATATCCTTTATGAACAATGCGTTACCCGGCTTAATATCTGCGCCTGTACCTGATACTACAACGTCGCCGTCTGTAAGACCAAGAGGAGCGATGATATATGCCTTTGTTCCATCCTCGTACTGGATAAGAGCGATGTTTGCTGATCTGTTTGGATCGTACTCTATACCAATTACTGTAGCAGGCATTCCATCCTTATTTCTCTTAAAGTCTATGATTCTGTACTTTCTTCTGTTACCGCCGCCTCTATGACGAACTGTAATTCTACCGTATGAGTTTCTACCTGAGTGCTTATCTTTCTTAGCAAGTAGCGAACGCTCCGGTGTTGACTTTGTGATTTCTGCAAAGTCAGAAACTGTCATAAATCTTCTGGCAGGCGAAGTAGGATTATACTTTTTAATAGCCATTATCCTCTATTCTCCTTTACTCAAATAGTGTGTCTCCGATTACATTTCGAAGAACTCGATTGTTTTGCTGTCGGCAGCTAATGTTACGATAGCTTTCTTCCATGAAGGTCTTCTTCCTTCATATCTGCCCATTCTCTTAAGCTTGCCTGTGATGTTCATTGTGTTAACCTTAGCAACCTTAACGCCGAACACCTCTTCAACAGCCTTCTTTATTTCAATTTTGTTTGCTGACTGGGGTACTTCAAAAGTATACTTTTTGATTTCATTGCCCTGTCTGTCATAACAAGGAACCATTGATTTCTCAGTTATGATTGGACGTCTTATTAAATCGTATGAAGTCATTATGCAAGCACCTCCTCAATCTTTGCTACGGCGTCCTTTGAGATGATGAATGCATCATGCTTCAAAACGTCGTATGTGTTAAGTGTACCTACGTGAGTAGGAGTAACATTCTTTATGTTTCTTGCTGATTTGTAAACCTTTTCGTCAGCCTCTGCTGTTACGATAAGTGCCTTGCTTACTTCAAGACCCTTTAGTAAAGTAACAATCTTAGCTGTCTTGATTTCGTCTACCTCTAATCCGTCTACAACAAATACCTTATAGTCAGCATACTTAGCTGATAAAGCAGATCTTAATGCAAGTCTCTTTACCTTCTTGTTTACACTGAATCTGTAGCTTCTTGGCTTAGGGCCTAAAGCTACGCCGCCGCCTGTCCACTGAGGAGCTCTGATGCTACCCTGTCTTGCACGGCCTGTACCTTTTTGTCTCCAAGGCTTTGCACCGCCGCCACTTACTTCTGTACGTGTCTTTGTGCTCTGTGTGCCTTGTCTCTGGTTTGCAAGATAGTTAACTACTACCTGATGCAATACCGATTTATTCACTTCAGCTGCAAAAACTGCATCGGATACTTCCATGCTGCCTGTTTTTACGCCTTCCATGTTATATAAAGCAACTGTAGCCATTTTGTGTTTCCTCCTTTCCAATAACCTCGATTATGCCTTAACGCTGTTTCTGATTGTTACAAGTCCGCCCTTAGCTCCGGGAACTGCACCCTTAACAAGAATTAGGTTCTGTTCAGCGTCAACCTTTACTACCTCAAGGTTTTGGATTGTAACCTTTTGAACACCCATGTGTCCGGGAAGTACCTTACCCTTCAGAACTCGTCCGGGGTTAGAACACATACCCATTGAACCGGAGACTCTCTTACTCTTTGAACCGTGAGTCATTGGACCTCTGTGCAAGCCGTGCTTCATTGGACCTGCAAAGCCCTTACCCTTTGAGATACCGCTTACGTCAACCTTTTCTCCGGCTGCGAAAATGTCAGCCTTGATTTCGTCACCTACGTTCAATGCTGAACAATCGTCCAGTCTGAACTCTCTGACATACTTTTTGTTGGCAGTGTTTGCCTTTGCAAAGTGACCCTTCTGAGGCTTGTTAAGAGCTTTCTCTTTAACATCGCCGTAGCCTACCTGAACAGCTTCATAACCGTCTGTTTCGATAGTCTTCTTCTGAGTAACTACACATGGACCTGAAACTAATACTGTAACAGGAACTACTGTACCATCCTCAGCAAAGATCTGGGTCATACCGATCTTTGTACCCAAAATTGCTTTTTCCATTACTTTTCCTCCTTATTCAGTTATTGGTTTCCGTTAAAAGCACCGGAAACTTGACCTGCATCATAGCCTTCGCTTCTCAGCGTTACGCTACTGCACTTTTGTCTGCCTTCTGGCAGAAGTTATTGAAATAAGCCTTTCGGTCTTATTTTTGGATAACATCAATCTCAACGCCTGCAGGAAGATCTATTTTGATTAGAGATTCCATTGTCTTAGCGCCAGGAACGACGATATCGATCAATCTTTTGTGAGTTCTTCTTTCGAACTGCTCACGAGAATCCTTATACTTATGAACCGCTCTTAGGATTGTGATAACTTCCTTGTCTGTAGGAAGAGGAATAGGTCCTGAAACTTTAGCACCTGTTCTCTTAGCGATTTCAACAATCTTCTCTGCTGACTGGTCTAATACCACGTGGTCATAAGCCTTAAGCTTGATTCTGATTTTCTGATTTGCTGCCATGTTTTTCCCTCCTTAAAATTTTGTTTTGTTGTTTCAGCACGACAGCTCGTTGAAAATTGCACACACTGCCGGGTGTTTCGCACACACCCATTTAAAAATCTTTCCACAACGCACCCGCATATGCAGGCTAATGCCCGGGAAAGATGATTTATCACTCAGGAGCAAGCTCCACTGCGATAAAAAAGCCCAAATCTTAATCAAGATTTGGGCAGTAATAGCCAATTTTCGCCGCAAAAATCCCATACCCATGCCGTTTCGGTAAAAACGCCGTGTTAAAAACAGGGATTTACTTGTAGCGTGACTGCCGCCCGGTTTCTTGAATCGGACATTCTCCACGGAAAAACCGGCAGCCTCCTGCCGCAACCTCCCGCTTCATCGTTTGTCAAGTGTCACAACGCTATTATTATACACTATAT
>JAZSPM010000018.1:0-5804 GCA_045537455.1 Candidatus Ornithomonoglobus sp.
ACAATCAGTAATATCAACTTTGCGAAATCTGAGATTTGACTGTAGCTGCTTAACTTCTTCTTCAAGCCTACAACGGTTATTGTAAAAGTATGCAAGCAAAATTTCTTTTTGTGTCATTCGAGATTATGCTCCTTTAAGTAGTTGAGTAGCTCAGCTCCATTACGTTCCGCTTGTTCCTGAGCCTTAAAATTATTGTATAATTGTATGTATTTTGGTGTAGTTTCTGATTTACTGGCGGCAAGCTCCTGAACGAATCTATCAACACCTTTAATCTTGATAAGAGTATCGATAGCATTTCCAGCCTGAGAATATACATATCTCTCACACTTGAAAAGGTTGTAATCTGCCTTACAAGGAGTAAACAAACTGATTTTTTCAACTTCTCCTATAAATTTCAGAAACCACTTTGAAGTGTTCCAGCGTCTTTTGTTACTGTCGGAACTACTAACATCAACAACACGGAAATAATTAAGAAGAACCCCTTTAAAGACTTCTCCAATGCTTTGACTCAGAGCAGCTTTCATAAAATTCAAGGCACGTTCATCACGGAGCTGACACTCCCAGCGAGTCCAAGAGAAATGAAGCTTCTCAATTTCTTCAAAATATCCACGTTCAAAAGCTTTATCATAAATTCTAAACTTAAGATCAGACTTACGAGAACCTAAATCAACAGTTATTCCTTGACGACCAGCAGCCTGAGTAACAGTACAGGACTTCGGATTGAATTTAGATACAAAATGCAAATTAAGTATTTGCTTAGAAAGCTTTTTCAAAGGAATAACACCAGAAAAATCATCATAAGCAATGTCAAGACGTGTTACATGATAAGATTCTTCATCATCAACAAGATAATCAAAGAGAAACGAAAAATCTTTTGTGCTGAAAGTTTCAAAGTTTCTGCAGCCTTGTCCCGACATTTCAACCCAAACACCCTCATTCTTTGGATGGTCATAATGAATTGATATACCGTCAAAGTAAAGTCTTTGACGATAACCTTGAAAGCCATATATGTGTTGAAAATGCTGCTTAATGTGTTCAAGTCCTAAAAGCTGAAAAATTGAGTTATCAGAATCACATTTTGAAGTAAAAGATAACCAGTCAATAAGAAATTTATTATCTCGATTTTCAGGTAAATTAAGTTTTTCCATAAAAACCAACTTTCAGGCATAAAATAGCCAGTTTTTTAGTTATCTGTTGTACACAGTACCCCCCTGTTAGCTATCGGGGGTTGTACGAGAGAGGAGGGGCACCCAAAGGGACCCGCCCCCTCCTCTCTCGTTATCTTCTATTTCGTCTTTGTGCTTTCTTAAAAGCTTTTTGTCCGTCTTTACTTCCGTCAATAAATTCAGGAATAACACCTTGATTTCTGAGAATTTCTTCATCAGATAAGTATTCTTTGGAAAGTAATCCCTTAATCAAATTACTTGTATCATACAATTCACGATAAAAGTCTGTCTGTAAACACACAGTAGAACTTAAAGGAATCATTCTATACATACGATTCATCTGATGAGCTTCGTATTCATCTATGTCATAAGTCAATGCAGTAATCTTTCTTGAAAAGGGATGTTTGCCTTGACAAGAACATTCTGTCACAGTAGCTGTTATGTCTCTAATCTGTTTGTCCAAAAGGTTGAAACGCTGCACGGTAGCATAAATCATCATTCTACGCTTTCTAACTTGACAAAGATGCTGAAAGAGAGGTTTAGGAACGCTATTTTTTCCACTTGAAAAATCACGACTATTAAATAATGTTCCTATTTCGTCAATCAGAACGAGGGTGTCAGGCGGAGCGTTAAGAATGTCTTGTGCAGTATTAAGTGGTAATATTCGAGTATGTTTCGGGAAATTTTTCAATTCATAATTCGTAAGAATTGTCAGCTGAGGATACTTGCAGGCAAGCTTGTAAGCTTTAATAGTTTGTAACATTGTTTTTCCTTGACCGAATTTTCCAGTAAAAAGATGAATTCCCCAACCATTGAAGATATATTTCTTCCGATACCAGTGATATATGAGGTGGTCATACATCTGATAGCAAAGATAAGCAGGGAGAATAAACAGATTTTTGAATAATAAAACTATTAAATACATCAGAAATTCCCCCTAACAAAAGGCTTCATCAAGCTCCAAAGGAAACGACAAAACCATATAAGAAAGAAAATAGCACCTAAGAATTGTAAAGCCATTGTAAAAGCTTCATAGGGACTTGCTGGAACATGGTCAAGGTTGCAGCCAAGAATCGAAAATAAATCGTGAATCACATTCTCTGGATTCGGTTCCAGCGTCGGAACTACTTCCACTATCTCTGTCACTATCTCCGTCACTACTTCCTGCATCGGCTCCGTTGGAACTTCTGTCAGCTCCTCGGTCAGAGCTTCGGTTAAAACTTCCGTTGTTGTCTCGTTCATCAGATTTCACCTCACTTTCATTGGATGCTTTAACTTTAGTTTTTTTCTCTATCTGATGCCATTTCAGAACATCTACAAGAAATGCAAAAAAGCTGAAAATAACAGAGATTAAGAAAACAAACAGGAAAATATATAGGATTAGAATTAATAAGGACTTCATTTAACACCTCAATCATCAAAAAATTTACGAATAGCACCAAGGAAAATAGCGAGCAAAGCCAAACCTAAATGAGCTTGCAAGACAGTAAAAGAAAAAGTACCGAATGTGAGACGGTAGCTCATTAATTTGGAACATAAAGAAAAAAGCATTTCGAACATGATAACACCTCTTAAAAAAAGTTGCAAATTAACTGCCAGATACGTTTAAAAATAAAAATACAGATAAGAGCTCCAAGAAAATATAATATTAAGTCTGGATTGTCAAAAGTAAATTTATCAGCAAAAAATACAAAAAATTTACTACCATAAGATACAAAGAAATCGGATGATTTTTCAAAAAAGGAATAAACTAAATCAGAAAGAATACTGAAAAACTTCTGAATCAATTCACCGAAAAAAGACGGTAAATTTTCAATGTCGATATTATCAAAAACTTTTTGTAAAAAATCAATCATGATTTGAACAACACCTTTACAAGAGCAATAATAGTTATCCCTGAGAAACCTATAGTAAATAAGGTTTTAGCATCTTTAGGAAGAAAATTAAACATATAATTTATAAATGCAAAGAAATTTTTAAAGGATTTAGTAAAATTCAAAAATGAAGAAGTACTGGAAGCGGAAGAAGATAAAGAGTTATCAACAGGAGGCTGATTGTACCAACTATCATTATCAGAATAAACGTCTTTTGCTGTATAATCAATTTCGCCGTTCTCCTTTTCAATAGCATTGTAGCTGTGAGTATACTTTTCAGAAAGACCATAGTTATAAGGTAAAATACCATTAGAAGAATTAGAAGGATCATATTTAACATCATCATATTGCAATACAGAAAAAGTAGATTCATAAACAACAGTATAATTAATATGATAAGGCTCAAAAGCCAAATCATCAGAGGAAAGAACAAACTCCGAAGCATAACCGCAATCATTTCGCCCAGCATAAACACGAACAGTATAAATCCCCCCCTGAACAAGATTTATTTGATTAAAGTTAAAATTAACAATATCAACTTGACCTGAACCTACATAATGAGCAAAAGTAGATTTTTGCTGTTTCTGTGCGACATCACTATAATAATCATCATAAGAATCAAGAGAACGAGAATAAACCCAATCATTAGAATAATAACTAAAAACATTATCAACATCAACAAGTGCAGAGGTAATAACCATAGTATACTGAATGGGAAAATTACTAAAATTATTAACACGCATTGATAAATCAGATCTTAGATAAGTATTACCTTCTGAATCTGTAAAAGAGCGATCAAGAGAATCAGTTAGATCTGGAGAAAAACGAACTTGAACATCAAGAGAAGAATCAAAATTATAATCAATAAGAGGAAAATTGGGAACATTTGTATCAACATAAAAAATATGTCTATAAAAAGGACTAATAGAAGAATTTTGAGTATCATTAGAAACAAAAATGAAATGTCCAGATTCTTTAAAATAAACTATATCCAAGGTAGAGTTACCTATTTCAAATACAAATTTATCATATGTAGCAGTAGAAGCATCGTAAGAAAAAACCCAACGTCTAATATCTTTAAAACCATGATAACGAATAAAAGAATCATTTTCATAAATAGGATCAATATTATCATCATTAAAATCAAAAACTAAAAGACGAAATTCAAAATTACTACCATTTTTAAAATAATCATAATTAGTATCATCAAAATAAACAGCAACAAAAAAATAATTACGATTATGTTGACCATTAATAAGACCAACGGGAAAAAATGTGGTACCTAATTTACCAGGAGAAATACTATCACGATAATTAGAAGGCAAATTCAAGTCATCAAGATTATGAAAATATGAAGAGTAGTCAACAGCCTGAACAGAGCCATAAGTGCAAACATTAAAACACAATACCATTATTAATGGTATCAATAAAAAATACTTTTTGATTTTTTTCAACATAAATAAAAAACCTCCTGCCTTAGATATTAAGACAGGAGGAAAAGGCACTCAGCAAAATTGGCAAGCTTGCCTCCTGCCTATTTTTTCTCAGCGAACGTGAATAACTTTACGGAAAAGACCAATGCCAGCGGCAGCCAGACTAAGACCAACGAAAGCAGAAGCTACGGGATTAGCCATGATTAAATCGCCTGCACTGGAAAAAATGTCAGAGACATTTGTCAGAAGATTAGTTACAGACCATGCAGTTGTTTCCATTTTACAGACCTCCTTTCCGAGAGAGTAATGTGTGCGGACTTACTCCGCTAAGGCGGATGTAAGTTTTTGTATACCGTTATCATTTTTTCGGCTCCTGAATAACTTTGAAGCCAACAATCACATACTGACCTTTAACAAGGTCAAGAACAAAATCAATATTACTGCCGATAATATTCTTAAGCTTGTAAAGAAACTCGGCAACAATTTTATCATCAGATAATTTAAAATTAGTCATTCCCAAGGAAGAAGCAACATAAACTGCTTTTACTTTAATATCAGCAACTTTACAGCCGTATTCATCAGAATTCAAATTTTCGTCAGTAAAAATACGGAAATAAATATTTCCCCAAGGAATAACCTCTCCAGATTTTTCATTAATTAATTCTCCATGCTGAAATTCAAAACCTACAAATTTTTTCATTTTTTAACTCCTATCCCCTATCGGCAATGGGTCAGCCGTTCTTGGTGGTGTCTCTGGAACTGTTCCGGAGCAGTTCCAGAGATATTTGTGCAGAGTTCTAACGGGCTCTCTTGACTCGGCTGATATATGACTTTCACAACACTCAGCGAATGGTAGGAAATGTGGAAAACAATATCCTAATACTATTATAGTGCAATTCGTTCTACTTTGTCAATGATAAAACAGTACAAATCGAAGTAAACAATTATATGCATTATTGACAAATCATGAAAAATAATGGATAATATAAGGGGTGAGATTATGAAAAACAGTCTACATTTAGTTCTAAAGGAATTAAGAAAAAACAATAATATGACACAAACTGAAATTGCTAAGATTCTAAACATATCACAAAGAACATATAGCAATTACGAAACAGGAAGTAGAGAACCAAGTATAGATATGCTTATAGAAATAGCTGATTACTATAAGATATCGTTAGATTACCTTACAGGAAGATACGGAAGAGAATGTGAGTAATGAAGGAAAAAGATATTTTGAAAAAATAATAAAATTAATAGATACTCTTAATGAAAATAAAGACGAAAATAATATATCAAGAATAACACCTAACGATTTAGAAATAAAATTG
>JAZSPM010000199.1:0-14544 GCA_045537455.1 Candidatus Ornithomonoglobus sp.
GAAAATGAGGGTGAGCTTGATGTGCATGAAAGTGAGCTTATAAAGAATGCCATTGAGTTCAATGATATAGAAGTTATTGACATACATACTAACAGAGTTGACGTTGTTGCTGTAGATATGGAGTCAAGCAACGAGGAGATAGCTGTAGTATTCCGTGAAAACGGATATTCGCGTTTACCTGTATATAAGGATTCTATTGATAATATCATAGGTATTCTTAATCAGAAGGACTTTAATAATGCTGTAAATGACGGACTTTCTGTTGAACAGGTTATGGGAGAACCGGTATTTGTAGTGCCTTCTATGAAAATATCACAGCTTCTTACTTTGCTTCAAAAGGAAAAGTCTCATATGGCTGTAATAATTGACGAGTACGGTGGTACTGTCGGTATTGTTACATTAGAGGATATTCTTGAAGAATTAGTAGGAGAAATCTGGGATGAGCATGACGAGGTTATAGAAAGTATTGAGCAGATTGGCGAAAATACTTATAAAGTGCTTTGTAGTTCAGACCTTGATAATATGCTTGATAAGTTTGAAATCAAAGATGAGCTTGATTTTTCAACTGTCGGCGGCTGGGTAATTGATACCTTTGAGCGAATCCCTGAGGTGGGAGAAAGCTTTGATTATGAAAATCTTCATGTTACGGTTTCCAAGCGTGATTCAAGACACGTTCTTGAGGTTACTGTAGAGGTTACGGAGCCTCAGGAGGAAACAGAGGAATAAAAAATAAATGGGCGTCTGTTGTCAGATGCCCTTTATTTGTGAAAAGTATAAAAGGGAAGTGATTTTGTGAATTTACCTGAAAAGTTTTGTCTGAGGATGAAAGAAATGCTTGGCTCAGAATATGACAGCTTTTTAGAAGCCTGTGAGCAGTCACCCGTTTTTTCGGGTTTAAGAATTAATACAATGAAAACTGACGGCGAGAAAATTTTTGATGTGTTTGGTGATATGCAGTCTGTTCCGTGGTGTCGTGAGGGTTTTTATGCTGATAAATCAAAAATATCGGGAAATCATCCATATCATATGGGAGGATTGTTTTATTTTCAGGAGCCGTCAGCAATGGTTGCGGTATCAGCTTTGCCGATAGATGAAGGTGATTTTGTGCTTGATTTATGTGCCGCTCCGGGTGGGAAATCCACTCAGGCAGGAGTTAAGCTTAATAATACGGGTTTGTTGGTGTCGAATGAAATTATAAAAAAGCGTTCGGAGATTTTGTCGGAAAACATTGAGCGTTTTGGATTTAAAAATACAGTTGTTACAAACGAATCACCTCAAAAGCTTGCAGAAAAATATCCTGAGTTTTTTGATAAAATAATAGTCGATGCTCCGTGCAGCGGTGAGGGAATGTTCAGAAAAGAGCCTCAGGCAGTTACGGAGTGGAGTGTTGAACATGTTGAATCGTGTGCCGTAAGACAGCGAAATATTCTTGATTGTGCAGTGAAGATGCTTAAAAAAGACGGTATGCTGATTTATTCTACTTGCACCTTTGCACTTGAAGAAAATGAAGAAAACGCACATTATTTGATTAACGAGCATGGATTAACCTTGCAGAAAATCAGCCTTGAAGGGATTTCGGAAGGAATAAATATGCCGGAAGCAGGGAGGCTGTTTCCTCACAGGCAGCAGGGAGAAGGACATTTTACTGCACTGTTTAAAAAGGAATACGGAGGAGAAAATGCAGAGCCGCTAAAAAAGCGTAATAAAGATACTGAAATTAAAACGGCAGAAAAGCTGTATCGTGAATTTGAAAATAAATTTTTGAATATCAAAATGGACGGAGAATTTTATCTGTTTGGCGAAAGGCTCTATCTTATGCCGTTTGCTGTTGATATAGATAAAATAAAAGTAGTTCGTTTAGGGCTTCTTTTGGGTGAATGTAAGAAGAATCGCTTTGAGCCTTCTCATGCACTTGCTTTGGCTTTAAAAGCACAGGATTTTAAAAATACTGTTAATTTGCCGCATGATGATAAATTGCTTGCTCAATATATGGGCGGAAATGTTATACCATGCGATAAAAACGGATATACGGCAGTGCTTGCGGACGGTTACCCTATTGGATGGGGCAAGGCGTCAGGTGGGATGCTTAAAAATCATTATCCTAAATATTTAAGAATACAAAACGGCTGATGCAAATGCATCAGCCTGTTTTAGTTGGGGGGACCCCCGCATTGTGCGGGGGCATATGAAAAAAAGGATGGTATACAGCCGAGTTTCACGGCTATAGTCTATAAAATGTTATTAGCTTAATATTATCTGAAGAAGAAATCGAACAGACCGCCAAATGGGTCGTAGCCATAGCCGTTGTCAGGTATAACCTGTTGCTGTTGCTTCTGTTGTGGCTGTTCCTGTTGTACAATTTCTGCATCTTCAATAGTGTCGGTCAACTTAACGTCAACCTCGATTGTTTCTCCGTCACGAAGAATTTTAAATCTTAAAGAATCGCCTATCTGCTTCTTATCACGAAGGTCATTTATTTCGTCTACAGAGGCAACCTTGTTTCCGTCAACCTCCATAATCATATCATTTGCCTTTAAGCCTGCCTGTTCTGCACCGCTGCCCTTTACAACACCTGCTATGAACAGACCGTACTGCGTTTCGCTGATGTTAAGTCCTACATATGGGCGGCTAACACGTCCTGATTCCATAAGACTGTCAATAATAGGTCTTGCTTCTGATATTGCAATAGCAAAGCCCATGCCTTCGACGCCTGAGGTTGAAAGCTTAACTGAGTTGATACCAATAACCTCACCGTATTGATTAATCAAAGCACCGCCTGAGTTACCTGAGTTGATTGCGGCGTCTGTCTGGATAAGGTTATAGGTTCTGTTGTCTATATTCATAATTCTGTTTACGGCACTGATGATACCTGCCGTTACAGAACCGCTGAACTCCATGCCCATCGGATTACCTATGGCAACTGCAAGCTCGCCGACCTGCACTGCTGTTGAGTCTCCTAATGTTGCAGGTGTAAGCTCTTTGTCAGTGTCAACCTTTAATACTGCAAGGTCTGTTTTTGCGTCCTGACCAACGAGCTTAGCGGTTATTTCATCGCCTGTATTTAAAATTATGGAGATATCTGTAGCACCCTCGATAACGTGCTGATTTGTTACTATATATCCGCTTTCGTTCAGAATTATTCCCGAACCGCTTCCCTGTTCAACTGTTCCATCTTCAGAAGCCGATGGGTCCTGATAGTAATAATATCTTCCACTGAACGGGTCGTAATATTTTTGTGCACTTACCTTTGCTTTGTTTATAACTCCTACAACACTCGGACCAACCTTGCTTGCAATTTCAGGAACTGTAAGAACCTGCTTGCCGTTTTTGTATGTTGTTGTAAGAGAAGCATCTGTTGATGCACTGTTCTCAGTTGTAGTAAGCTGTGCCGGAGTTGATGCTGTAATCAACTGCTTTTCCTGTGCGTTTTTTGTTATAAGGTAAAAACCTGTTCCGCACACTCCTGCTGTAAATACGCTTGCTATAAGAGCAGAAAGAATTGCGGTCGGTAATATCCTGTTTTTCTTCTTTTTCTTTTTAGCCGGAGCATCGTATACAATTAAATCTGTAGAATCGGTGTATGGATATTTTTTCATGTTTAATTCCTCCCGTATTTTTAAGTAAATCCTTTTTTCGTTTATAATGCTATAATACAACATATATTTTACCTGCGTATGAATTGAAAATTAAAAAACTGTAACAAAATTATGAACAAAAAATTAACAACAAAAACATGATTTTACAAATATGAATAAATATAGTAATAAATAATTTGACAAAACGGACTGAATATAATATAATGTATAAAAAGGGTACAGGAGGTAAAAGGATTGGATAAAATATCTATAGTTGTTCCGTGTTATAATGAAAAAGAAGCAATACCTATATTTTATACAGAGCTTAATAAAATTATACCGAAGCTTAATACTGATTATGAACTGATTTTTATTGATGACGGTTCATCGGACGGAACACTTAAAGAAATAAAAGAACTTGCAAAAAAAGATGATAAGATAAAATATATTTCATTTTCACGTAATTTTGGCAAAGAATCAGCGATGTTTGCCGGACTCGAAGCCGCAAATGGAGACTATACTGCTATAATGGACGCCGATTTGCAGGATCCGCCCGAGCTTTTGATACAGATGTATGATGAAATAAAAAGCGGAGAATATGATTGTATAGCCACACGCAGAGCCACAAGAAAAGGCGAGCCGCCTGTAAGATCATTTTTTGCAAAAATGTTTTATAAGCTTATAAATAAAATTTCGTCAACTGAGATTGTGGACGGTGCAAGAGATTTCAGGCTGATGACCAGAGAAATGGTTAAGGCAGTTCTTAGCTTAAAGGAATATAACCGTTTTTCAAAAGGTATTTTCAGTTGGGTTGGTTATAAGACAAAATGGCTTTCGTATGATAATGTAGAACGCAGTGCAGGAAAGACAAAATGGAGCTTTTCAAAGCTGTTTTTATACTCTATTGACGGAATTATGGCTTTTTCAACAGCACCGCTTTCTATCGCGTCGGTGCTTGGGATTATCTGCTGTATACTTGCAATTATAATGATAATTGTTGTTATAGTAAAAACACTTATATGGGGCGACCCTGTGGCAGGTTATCCTTCACTTGTGTGTATTATATTTATGCTTTCAGGTGTACAGCTGTTCTCTATAGGAATTATCGGACAGTATTTGTCAAAAACATATATGGAAAGTAAAAACAGACCTATTTATATAACAAAGGAGAGTAATATACAGTGAAAAAATCTTATAAAATAGCTTTTATAATTGTTTTTGCATTGGCTGCGTGTGCTTATCTTGGATTGTCCTTCAGTACAAGCGTATGGTATGACGAAGCATATACCATGGCTATGGTGAAGCACAGCCTTGCGGATATTTGCAGTATTACTGCTCAGGACGTTCATCCGCCGCTGTATTATATACTGTTAAAAATATTTATAGCACCTTTCGGATACAGCATTTTTATGGCTAAGATATTTTCTGTGCTTCCGTTGTTATTGCTTATTTTGCTCGGATATGTTAAGCTTACGGAGTTTTTTGACAGAAAAACAGGCTTTCTTTTTGCTTTGATGACGGCTTTTTTGCCTGTTATGACAACGTATGCTGTTGAACTGAGAATGTACGGGTGGGCGGCACTGTTTGTTACAGGCTGTGCATTGTATGCTTATGGGGCGTATAAAGACGAAGATAGTACAGATTATTTCATATTTACCATGTTTGGCGTGCTTGCGGCATACACGCATTATTTTGCACTTGTTTCGGCAGGTATTGTATATATAATACTGCTGATTGGCTGTATAAGAAAAAAACAGTTCAGAAAATTTATAATATCATGTGCCGTAACTGTAGTTCTTTATCTTCCGTGGCTAACTGCTTTTATTTCTCAGCTTGCTGAAAAAGTGACCAATGAATACTGGATAGCACCCATAACTGTAAAAACCGTACTTAATTATTTTACTGTATGGTTCGGATGCGGAAGCTATACAGATGCTTTCGTCTGGCTTGTGCTTGTGGCGGCAGTCGGTGCGGTTATGTTCCTTATTTTAGATGGTAGCAAAAAACACAAAATTGCGGCGATTTGTGCGGTGGCGGTATTTATAATGACAAATGTTGTAGGAATTATCGCTTCAATAGCAGTAAGACCTGTATTTATAGAAAGATATGCAATCCCTGCACTTCCGTTATTTCTTATGGCGGTTGCAATCGGAATTGGCGTAAGCACAAAAACCGTATTTACTATGGTTCTTGTAATATTTACAGGCGGTTTTATTTTGAACTATCCCACAGCTATAGACAATGAATATAATGCAGCTGAGGAGCATATTGAATGGTGTCTTAACGATGCAGATTATGAAGCATTGATATGCTATGTTGATTCGCATTTGTATGGAGTTTTGAGTCATTATGCAGATGATGCACCTGTTTACAGACCTAAGCTTTCAAAGGGCTCGCCGTTTGAGAATATTCATGCTCTGTCAAGCTTTGATGCACAAAAGTGTCAATGGGCGGCTTTGTTCGTTCAGGCAGGGAACGGAATACCTCAGGATTTACCCGGACATTTCAATGCGGAATATGTGAGAACTATATCAACCTACGGAATAGACTGTGATATGTATAATTTATGGAAATAAACAAAAAGGCTTCTCGTTAATGAGAAGCCCTTTTCTATTTCAATATTACTCACTCATTTTTAATAATTCCTTTTCATATAAGCGTTTTGCCCATTTTCTGTACATATTCTGCGTAAAATGAAGCCCGTCTGTTGTGAGCATTTCGTCGGATAAAACCTTAACACACCATGATTCCTGCAATATTTCGGATATATGAAGGTCATGTACGTAATCTGAAAGTGAGCGTATGTAGTTGTTTGTCTTGTCAAAATCCTCGCGTGAAACAGACGCATAGCCTGCGGCTGATGCTTTTGCTTCGTTTGCGTACGGAATAAGTGTAATGTATATATCAGCATTTTGAGCAATGTTTTTCAGAAAAACCAAAAGCTCGCCGTAGTCGGAATAAATATCTTCGCCTCTGTCGTTTGAGCCAAGAGTAATTATTATTTTTTCAATATCAGCAGTAACATAGTCGTAAGCATAATCCTGAATTTCCTGCTTTACCTCCATGGCGTGTACACCTGAATGTGCAAAAACTCTTGCACCATTTAAGTCTGCAGATGAATACAAACCGCAGGTGAGTGAATCGCCGATTAAAAGAGTGTTATAATTAGGCTTTTCAGGATTGCCGGGATACAGTATCGCAGTTGCACCGTTGATGCTTGATCTGTATGCTTCACTTCCTTCACCGATGGAATCAATGTCTATTTCAAGCTCAGGAACAGCGGTTGCTTTGGGGGTTGAAGTAGCTTTTGCCGCTTTTGATTTTGCAGGAACGGCAGTTCTAAGAACTCTTTTTACTGTTGCACGTATAGGTGCTTTTGTTGCCTGAGGTGATGGAGTTGCGGATGCAACAGGCACGGCTGTTGGTTCTTCTGTGCTGTTCAGCTCTGCTTCTATTACTGTACGTCGTTCATCAATATTTGACTGTGCAATATCGTTAATCATGCTTGATTTTGAGCCGCAGCCCGATATAATCAGCAATATAAACGATAATATCAATAGTTTTTTCATTTTATCACTTCCAAAATTTGATAAATAAATTTTAACATATATTGGATTAAAAGTCAAGATAGCAAAAAATCTCCTGTTTTTTTATAAAAACACTTGAAAAGTGACATGAAAAGTAGTATAATGTTAATATTAGTATATTTTAATGAGGTGAAAACAGATGTCTATGACAATGACACAAAAAATTCTTGCCCGTGCGGCAGGGCTTCCTTCTGTAAAAGCAGGAGATTTGATTATGGCGGATTTGAGCCTTGTACTCGGTAACGACATAACCACGCCTGTGGCTATAAACGAATTTGACAAGATAGGTCTTGAAGCTGTATTTGATAAAACAAAGGTTGCTCTTGTGCCTGACCACTTTACTCCGAATAAGGATATTAAATCGGCACAGCAGGCTTTAAAAGTCCGCAATTTTGCAAAGGATATGGACATACTCAACTACTTTGAAGTAGGTGAAGTCGGAATTGAACACGCACTTCTTCCTGAAAAAGGTCTTGTAGTTGCAGGTGATGTTGTCATAGGAGCTGACTCGCATACTTGTACATACGGTGCGTTGGGTGCATTCTCAACAGGCGTAGGCTCAACTGATATGGCGGCAGGTATGGCAACAGGTAAGGCTTGGTTCAAGGTTCCTGAGGCTATTAAGTTTAATCTTACAGGCAAGCTTCCTGAGTGGGTCAGCGGTAAGGATTTGATTTTACATATAATCGGAATGATAGGCGTTGACGGTGCATTGTATAAGTCAATGGAATTTACGGGTGAGGGTATGCATACTCTTACAATGGATGACCGTTTCACTATTGCAAACATGGCAATAGAAGCAGGTGCAAAGAACGGTATCTTTGAGGTGGACGACTTTACTGTTGAATATATGAAAGAGCACTCAACAAAGGAATACACAGTATTTACTGCTGATGAAGATGCAGAATATTCACAGGTTATTGATATTGACCTTTCAACAGTTCCGCATACAGTTGCATTCCCGCATCTTCCTGAAAATGCAAGAACTCCTGAAAACTGGGGCGATGTTACGATTGACCAGGTTGTAATCGGTTCGTGTACAAACGGACGTATTTCTGACCTTAGAAATGCTGCAAAGGTATTAAAGGGCAGAAAGGTTAAAAAGGGTATAAGAGCAATCGTATTCCCTGCAACTCAGAAGGTTTATCTTGATGCATTAAAGGACGGAACACTTTCAACTCTTGTTGAAGCAGGATGTGTTATATCAGCTCCTACCTGCGGACCTTGTCTTGGCGGACATATGGGTATTCTTGCAGAGGGTGAGCGATGTGTTTCAACCACAAACAGAAACTTTGTAGGACGTATGGGACACGTAGACAGTGAGGTTTATCTTGCAAGCCCTGAGGTTGCTGCGGCAAGTGCCGTTTTGGGTAAAATAGCTTGTCCGGAAGAGCTGTAAGGAAGGAGTTAATAAAATGGAAGCAAAAGGAAAAGTAATAAAATACGGAGATAACATAGATACAGACGTAATAATTCCTGCAAGATACTTGAACACTGCCGACCACGGTGAGCTTGCAAAGCACTGTATGGAGGACATTGACAAGGATTTTGTAAATAAGGTAAATGCAGGAGACGTTATGGTAGGCGGAGCTAATTTCGGTTGCGGTTCATCGCGTGAACACGCTCCTATTGCTATTAAGGCAAGCGGAATTTCGTGTGTTATAGCAAAGGATTTTGCAAGAATTTTCTACCGTAATGCAATCAATATCGGATTGCCTATTCTTGAATGTGCAGAAGCATCAGAGGATATTGACGAGGGTAATGAGGTTGAGGTCAATTTTGACACAGGCGTTATCACAAATCTTACAAAGAATAAAACATATCAGGCAGTGGCATTCCCTGAATTTATGCAGGGTATCATCAATGCAGGCGGCTTGGTTGAGTATTTAAAGAAGAACTAAAAAAGGGGATAAAACAATGGAATTTAATATAGCTTTGATTCCGGGCGACGGAATAGGCCCTGAAATTGTTTCGGGTGCTGTAACGGTTTTAAATGCCGTAGAAAAGAAGTTCGGACATAAATTCAATTTTACTGAGGTATACATGGGCGGATGTGCGATTGATAAATACGGCGAGCCATTACCTCAGGAAACTGTAGATATCTGTAAAAAATCAGACAGTGTGCTTTTGGGTGCTGTTGGCGGTCCTAAGTGGGATAACGCTCCAAAACGTCCTGAAGCAGGCTTACTTGGAATAAGAAAGGCACTTGAATTATATTCAAACCTTCGTCCTTCGATATTAAAGACACAGCTCAAAGATGCATCACCTCTAAAGGATGAAAAGCTTGCGAATGGCTTGAATGTAATGGTGGTTCGTGAGCTTACAGGCGGAATTTATTTCGGTAACCGTCAAAAGGCTGAGGATGGCTCATGGGCATCTGATGAAGAAAAGTACAGTGTTGAGGAAGTAAAGAGAATCGGCAAAATTGCATTTGAAACTGCAATGCTCAGAAACAAAAAGCTTGTAAGCGTTGATAAGGCAAACGTTCTTGAATCCTCAAGACTTTGGAGAAAGACAATAATAGAGATGGCTGCTGATTATCCTGAGGTTGAGCTTTCACATATGTATGTTGATAATGCTGCAATGCAGCTTGCAATAAATCCTGCACAGTTTGATGTAATTGTTACATCAAATATATTCGGTGATATTTTATCAGACTTGTCATCGGCAATCGCAGGCTCAATCGGAATGCTCCCGTCAGCGTCACTTGGTGCAACAAAGTGCGGAATGTATGAGCCTATCCACGGCAGTGCTCCTGACATTGCAGGGATGGATATTGCTAACCCGATAGCAACAATCGTGAGTGCTGCAATGATGCTTGAAATGTCATTCGGCTTGATTGATGAGGCAAAGGCAATCAATGATGCGGTTGATAAGGTTCTTGACCAGAACTACAGAACAACTGATATTATGTCAGAGGGTATGATTAAGGTTGGCTGTAAGAAGATGGCAGAGCTTATTGCAGAAAATCTTTAAAAATAAAGATTTTTGTATGTGTAAGTAAACGACTCGCAATGAGATTATAATTAATCAGTAGGGGCGAACCTATACGCTTTGAACAGCAAAGTCGTAGATGTTCGCCCGTTTGTTTATCTTTTAGGAAATTACTGCTTTTAAGTTGTAATTTCCTAAATTACAAAAAAGTCTACTTATGGAAGTGAGCTGTGCGAACGACAGTCGCGATAGTGACTTTTTTATGATTTTATCGAAAAAGGAGAGAACAAAAATGCCGAGAAATGAACAGGAAAAAGAGGGTTTATCGCTACTTGGAAATAAAAAGACGGTTTATTCGGATAAATACGCACCTGAAGTGCTTGAAACATTTATAAACAAGCACCCTAATAACGATTATATGGTTACATTTAACTGTCCTGAGTTTACGTCGCTTTGTCCGATTACAGGTCAGCCTGATTTTGCAAATATAATAATAAATTATATTCCTGATGAAAGAATGGTAGAGTCAAAAGCATTAAAGCTCTATCTTTTCAGCTTCCGTAATCAGGGGGATTTCCATGAGGATTGCATAAATATAATTATGAAGGACTTGGTAAAGCTTATGGATCCTAAATATCTTGAGGTGAAAGGTATATTTACCCCAAGAGGCGGTATTGCAATTTATCCTTTTGCCAATTACGGCAGAAAAGGAACAAAATACGAAAAAATTGCAGAAGAAAGATTATTTGAAAGTATAAGTCTGAAATAAGGAGATTTTTATGAGAAAAGCACTTGTAGTATTAAGTGGAGGACAGGACAGCACAACCTGTCTGTTCTGGGCTATTGACAGATACGGAAAGGAAAATGTAAGTGCAATCGGCTTTGATTACGGTCAAAGACACAAATTGGAGCTTGAATGTGCAAAAGAAATTGCCCAAAAGGCAGGTGTAGCGTATGAGGTAATTCCTACGCCGATTATAAATCAACTGACTGTAAACTCACTTACACGTGATGATATTCCTGTTGAGGAAACTAAGCCTGAGGGGACAACGCCGAACTCATTTGTTGAGGGAAGAAATCTCTTGTTTTTAAGCTATGCGGCAATATATGCAAAAACTCACGGCATAACCGATTTAGTAACAGGTGTATGTGAAACTGATTTTTCGGGATATCCCGATTGCCGTGATATATTCATAAAATCGCTTAATGTAACATTGAATCTTGCAATGGATTATAATTTTTGTATTCACACTCCGATGATGTGGATAGATAAATCACAGACATGGGAAATGGCAGATAAGCTTGGAGTGATTGATGTTATTAAAAACGAAACTCTTACCTGCTATAACGGAATTATCGGCGACGGCTGCGGTCATTGCCCTGCGTGTGAGCTTAGAAGAAAAGGATATGAGGAATATATCAGGAGAAAGAATTAGCTATAATTAAAGGAGAATAGTTATGTATAAGGTTAAAAAACGTCTTGAAATCAGTGCAGCACATAAGCTGATGCTTGATTATGACTCAAAATGCACAAATCTGCATGGTCATAACTGGATAATTGACGTGTACTTAAAAAGTGAGACACTTAATCCCAACGGAATGATTATGGATTTTACGCATATCAAGAAAAAGGTTCAGGATAAATTTGACCATAAGGTGATAAATGACGTGGTTGATTTTAATCCGACAGCAGAAAATCTTGCAAAATATATCTGTGACGAACTTGCGCCGTACTGTTATAGAGTAGATGTGCAGGAAAGTATAGATAACACAGCAATATATGAGAAGGAATAGAATATGAAAATAGTTGAGATTTTTGACAGTATCGACGGTGAAGGTTTGCGAACAGGGCAGACAGCAGCATTTATCCGTCTTGCGGGGTGTAATCTTCGATGTACTTATTGTGATACGCTCTATGCACTTTTTGGCGAGGACGAGCCGTGTGAGTATACGGAAATGTCTGTTGACGAAGTGTTTGATACTGTAAATAAGAGTTTTAAAAGAATAACTCTTACAGGCGGTGAGCCTCTTTTGCATACCGAGGCTGCGGAGCTTTGTAACAGACTTGCGGATGCGGGCTGTGAGGTTAATATTGAAACAAATGGTGCAGTAGATATTGAATCGTTTTTGGATAAAATAAGCCGTAAGGATAAAATATTTTTTACAATAGATTATAAGCTTCCGTCAAGCGGAATGACCGACAAAATGCTTTGGCATAATTTTGAGGTGCTTCGTCCGTGTGATGTTGTAAAATTTGTTGTGGGTTCAGACGAGGACGCTGAATTAATGGTAAAGATAACGGAAAAGCTGAATAATATGTATAAAGAGAAACCGCATATTTATGCAGGAGCAGTATTTGGAAGCTTTGAACCGTCAAAGCTTGTGGATTTGATAGTAAAAGAGCCGATACTGAAAGATGTTACATTTCAGCTTCAAGTCCATAAATTTGTCTGGAATCCCGAAGAAAGAGGTGTTTAAAATGAAACCTGAATTTGATCATGAAAAAATAAAAGCAGCGGTAAGAATGATAATTGAGGCGGTGGGAGATGACCCTGAACGTCCGGGACTTATTGAAACTCCCGACAGAGTAGCAAGAATGTATGATGAAGTGTTTGAAGGTATGCGATATACAAATGATGAAATCGCAGAAATGTTCAATAAATGCTTTGAGGATGTTCATTCGAATGACCTTGTTCTTGTTAAGGATATTGAGGTGTTCAGCTACTGTGAGCATCATGTTGCTCTTATGTATAATATGAAATGTCACGTTGGATATATTCCTAACGGAAAGGTTATAGGATTGTCGAAGATTGCAAGAATTTGCGATATGGTAGCAAAGCGTTTACAGCTTCAGGAGCGTATATGTGCTGATATTGCAGAGATTATGCAGAAGGTATGCGAAACAGAGGACGTTATTGTTATAATCGAGGGTGAGCATAGCTGTATGACGGCAAGAGGAATTAAGTCGAGAAGTGCCAAAACAAGAACCTCGGCAATAAGGGGATTGTTTGATGTTGACTATGAGCTTCGCAATGAGGTTTACGCGTTATTAAAATAAAAAAACTCCATAACAAATTTTATTAAAACACTTGACAGATTTGTAAAAGCGTGGTATAATAACCTTTGTTATGGACATAAATGCCGATGTGGCGGAATTGGCAGACGCCCGGGACTTAAAATCCCGTGGGAAGAAATTCCCGTACCGGTTCGACCCCGGTCATCGGCACCAAAAAAACGACAAACTTCTTTTGGAAGTTGTCGTTTTTTTGTATTCTTACCTATTCACTCTTCCCTTTTCACTAAAATTATCGTTCCCCTACAAGCTTCCCACATCTGACGGTGCAACGCCGTACATTTTTTTAAAGGCTTTGCTGAAATACAGCGGATCATTAAACCCAACCAACACAGCAACCTCTCCAACGGTATGAAAATCCCCGCTGTCAATAATACTCCTGGCATGAGATAATCTTCTGGATATAATATACTTTTGCGGTGTCATGCCAAATTTGGAAACAAATATTTGCCTGAAATAAGTATCGGAAATGCCGCATAAGCGGTGGAGTATATGAACATTTAGTGAGCAATCATAAATGTGCTCCTTTAGATATATAATGGCAGGCTCTATAATTTCGAATTTTCTTTTCTCCGGATAGCTTGAATTTTCAATGATAGAAATATATGAAAGCAGATTGTAAAACATTGACATGCATTTGTGTCTTTCTGCAGGAGTTCCTAAATTCCATAAATCAGAAAACTGACTAATAATATAATCTGCTTCATAAAAATCCACAAGAGAATATGATACCGGCTTGGCATTAACAAAATCTCCATAAAAATTTATTGACGTGTACACACTCGGCTCTTCAGAAACAGTTTTGGATTCATAAGAAACACCCTTTGGCAAAAAGATTATATCTCCCGGATTTGTATATATAACATTGTCATAGAAATCATATACAACAGACCCTTGTGCTCTCATTATAAAAGTATTAGAATTTCTGCTAACAATTTTATTGTACGGATTACTCACTTTATGAAAAGAAGAAATGATTTTTAAATTTTCTATATTTTCAAACATATTTTTCACCCATCTCACAATGATAACATGCTTATTATAACACTTTCTCAAAAAACAAGCAATACTTTATTTATAAAATATTGTTATGAAAATTCCATATTGTTTTATTATTTCCATTTACATTTATTTTTTTGTTGCTATAATGTATATTGGTCATTAAATGATTTATGAAACATTGATTGGAGTGTTTGGGAATGAAAAAAGAAATCTTACATAAACACAAGCTTGAATACAAATGGGTAATTGTAGTTTTATGTATGTTAATGATATTTGTATGTTTGGGATTTATGAGCTCAACAAAAGGCTTATTCATCGCTGCAATAACAGAGGCTCTTGATATAAAACGAAGCCTGTTTTCGATAAATGACAG
>JAZSPM010000202.1:0-3920 GCA_045537455.1 Candidatus Ornithomonoglobus sp.
AGCAGATTATCCATATATCCAAGGTCACGGCAAATGTACTGAAGCTGCTTTTTGATCGATTTTCTGATCTTTTTCGCACCTCGCTTCCTGCATTTTGCAAGTGCCAGATAGTCCTTACGAGCATTCTTTTTGTACATTCTTGGTCTGTAAAATCCGTATTCATCGGAGATTCTGCATAACATATCTTCAAGCTTTTCACGGGCTTCATTCAGCAGTTCAATGTCCTGAGGATATTTGATATTCTGCGGCGCACAGGTTGCGTCAAGTATCAGTGTGCCGCTGTTTGCAGAGGAATCGGAGGTGTTATCAGTATCATTGCTTCCGTTGTTATCTCCATCGTCGCTGTCATTATCATCATCACTTTTCTGAACGTTGTATTCGATGATCATTTCGTTGATCTCATTCAGCACATCTTCAGAAAGACGCTTTCTGAACTCAACAAGAAGTGACGGAACAAACGGTATCTTGTCTTCGTATCCGGGCATACCAATAAAATACTGATAGTATGGATTTTCCCTGATCTGCTCTACCAGTTCTTCATCAGGATAGCTATACTGTTTCTGGATGAGCAGCGAACCAAGTGCCATACGCAATGGTTTTGCAGGCATACCAGTTTTGCTTGGAAATAACTTTGCATATTCCTTTTCTATTGTATCCCAGGGTATCATTTCTGCTTTCTTGATCCATCTGTTTTCTGTATTCATTTGCAGTCCCTGTGGCTGATTGAAATCTGTAAATGATAACTGCTTTTCCTCAAATCTGTACATAACATCCTCCGAAGTGCAAGTTTTTTTCTGCTTCTTCTATTTTTTCCTTGCACTTCTATTATATCATATTTTTCATATTTTGTCGATATTTCGGCGAATATTTGTTTTTTGAGGGGACATTAATTAAGCAACGATTTTGTTAAGTGTAACTGTTTCTGACTGTACGCTGTTGCCATACGTATCGGTAATAACACAGTAAATCTGACGGCCGTCACGTGCATCATTCATAGTTGTTGTATAGGTATCGCCTGTGAATGTCTTGGTATAATAAAATTTTGAATCTGTTTTATTCTTATAATACCACTCATATGTAAGACCTTCACCCTCTGTTTTTACAGTTACGTTAAATTCTTCGCCTACCTTAACAAAAACATCAGATGGTTGCTGTGTTATTGAAAGAGTGCTAATTTTATTAAGTGTAACCGTATCCGACTGTACGCTGTTGCCATACGTATCGGTAATAACACAGTAAATCTGACGACCAGCACGCGTATCATTCATAGTTGTTGTGTATGTATCACCTGAAAATGTTTTTGTGTAAAGGAATGAAGACATATCAGCATTTTTATAATACCACTTATATGTTAAATCTTTACCTGTTGCTTCTACTTTAACTTTAGCTGTCTTATCAATAGCTGCTGATACACTAACAGGCTGTTTAGTAATATTTACCTTACTTGAAATTGTTACTGTTTTTGAGCGTAAACTGTTGCCATACTCATCAGAAACAACACAATAAATCTTGCGGCCATCTCGTGCAGCAGTCATTGTTGTTGTATATGTATCACCTGTGAATGTTTTGGTATGAAGGAATGATGTCATACCAGCATCTTTATAATACCACTTGTATGTTAAACCATCACCAACTGCTTTTATAGTAACCTTTAATTCTTCACCCATATTTACAGAAGCATCTGAAGGCTCCTCTGTAATTTTTGTTGGATTTTCCATAAGATATTTCGATACGTCGATGTAATCAACATCCAAATCAAATGATGCATCAGGACAATTTACATTACTATAACGAAATTCTGATTTATTTTTCGGAACTTTTCCCCACTCACCTGTTTCGGTATTTATGTAGAGATGATAGGTATCATTAACGGTGCTGTAATTATTATCGCTAATTAAGAATCTTACGTCCTTATTATTCCATAAAGGATTAGTGTCTTTATCACTTGCATCCTCTTTAAATTCAAGACCAAAGCATATTATTGCATGACCTGATTGAATATCTGTTGATTCTACTCTATGATATGAGATAACGGCTGATTTTTGTGCATATGTATAATATTCTATTTTTCGAAGTGCTCTTTTATTAACACTACTATTCGAATGAAAAATATTATTATATCTTCTTTGTTGATTTGCCCAAAGGGTATTTACAAATGATTTCGTAAAATCTGGCACCTTTCCGAAAGGGATAGAATTAATTGTAGGATAATTTACGCAAAAATCATCAAATTCAATTATGTCATTATATGTAAGCATGCTTGCTGCAGCGAGTCCTGCACATGAGCCTTCCCATTTGTCATCATATTTATAAGTATATACATAAGGTTTATGGAAATCATTATAATAATAAGTTCCGTCATTCTGGCTCCAGTTCGTACCGGTGTTTGTTGCTTTCCATACATGATCTTTTACTTTTTCTTTTACAATAGAAGGTGCCTTGTTACAATCGAGATATGTGAAACCGAGAGAATCGGCATATTCTTTGATTGTACCACCCTTGCCCCAGATTGTGAAATCATTCTTTTTCCCTGTATAGAAGCGGTTGTGATCATATCCGATTGCTTCTATTCCAAATTTAGTATTTGGATTCTTACATACAAAATAACGCATCATATCGCAGCCGTAAAAAGCATGATCAGCAATTTCTTCAATATTTTCTGACATCATTACCATTTCGACGCTTCTGCATGATTTGAATGCATTTTCACCAATTGATACTACTGAATCCGGAATATATATTTCTTTAAAAATGTTACATCTGTAAAAGGCATTATCACCGATTGAAACAAGTGTATCCGGAAGATGGATATTTTCTGCTAAATTACAATCAGAAAATGTATTTTCATAGATTTCAGTAATGCTTGTATTCTGAATATTTATCTCTCTTGTATTGTTGCAATACTCATATGCACCTGCACCAATATATGATGTATTATAAAGGTAGATACTATTTAATTTGGTACAACCTGAAAATGCTCTGACACCTATTGTATTATTTTCAACAGAAGGACAGATATTTGTTATAAGATTTGTACATCCAAGGAACGATTCATCTCCGATAGTTTTCAATTTATTTTCCCCTGATTTGTCAAAGGCACTTATAGAAAAGTAAGTTAGCTCTGTGCAACCACTGAACGCTTTGTTTCCTATGCTTTCAATATTTCTGCATCCATATACGTAACTGAGATTAGTCTGATTTTCAAAAGCACCGTCAGCGATAGCTGTAACTTTATATTCCTTGTCTTGAAAACAAACAGTATCAGGAATTGTAATTGAAACATTCTCTTTTCCAATACCACTTCCAACAATTACTGCACTTGATTTTGCTGAATCCGCATAAGAGAAATATAAAAATACATCCTCTTCGACCATGTGGGAGAATTTTGAGCCATAACTACCTGACCATACATAATCACTTGCCTGAGCAGTGATTGCAGTTGGTTTGATGAACGATGGTAATTTGCTATTTTCTCCTATTCCGACAGCTACACTCAATAATGCAATTGTTGATAATAGTGCCGAAATTTTGTGTTTTTTCCTCATATAAAACACTCCTTATAATTTATTTATTCATTGTTGTTTTAGAAAAATATATACAAAAAATTAATAATCTATTTCGAAATAAAAAACAAATATTATTTTTATTATGTATTAGAAAACAAAAACAACAATAAACACTACTTATTATAACATAAAATTGTAAAAAAAACAAGTACTTTTACAAAAAAATACAACAATTTTTAAAATTAAGGGCATCTCTAAAAACCCGTTTGATTAAAGAAAAAACAGATAGGTGCGGCAGCTGCAAGGAAACCTTCCGCAGGCGTGCTGTCGCACTCCAAGGGAGGTTGACGAAGCAGATGACGTCCATAGCTGTTTTTTCTCAAAAGGGGTTTTTAGAGATACCCTTAATTTTAC
>JAZSPM010000175.1:0-2071 GCA_045537455.1 Candidatus Ornithomonoglobus sp.
TATCTCCTCGTTGCTTGACTCCATATCTACAGCAACAACGTCAACTCTGTTAGTATGTATGTCAATAACTTCTATATCATTGAACTCAATGGCATTCTTTATAAGCTCACTTTCATGCACATCAAGCTCACCCTCATTTTCCGCTTCCTCAACCATTGTCAAAAGCTCTTCTTCTGTTACACCTCGTTCATCATCCGACGGCTTTATTATCTTGTAAACAAGCTTCTGCCATAACGAGAAAATAAAATTCAGCGGTGACAACACTATGTTGATCACTCTTAATATAGGCGCTGAAAACAAAGCAAACTTTTCAGGGGAATTTTTAGCAATACTCTTTGGCGTTATTTCACCAAAAATCAACACTAACACAGTCATAACTGCCGTAGATACCGATGCACCCTTGCTTCCCAAAAGGTCTATAAACAAGACCGTAGCAAGTGCCGAGCTTCCTATGTTTACGATGTTGTTTCCTATAAGTATACTGGAAAGCAATTTATCGTAATCCTCTGCAAGCTTCAATGCAAGCTCTGCCCTCTTGTTTCCATCTGCCGCCATATTTTTTAATCTTATCTTGTTCATCGAGAAAAACGCGGTTTCCGATGCAGAAAAGTATGACGACACTAAAATCAGTATAGCTATAAACAAAATTCGCGTTATACTGTCACTATCCATTATTAAATTAATACCTCCATAAATTAAATTAATGCGATTATATCACATATATATCGTAATGTCAATAAAAAATCCCTAAATTTTAAAAATTTTTTAAGATTTTCTTATCCTTCGTTAATTTCTATTAATGCTTCTGTTATAATCTCTGCAATTTTAGCATTTCCGGCTTCATTAAGAGTTATAAATGCCATATTTTTATTTTCAAGATATGTTCCCAATTCATCCTGTGCCCAACACTTTGTATTAAGGTCTATAACATCAATTTTTTCTTCTTCACAAATCATCTTTAGACGTACTGAATAGTCTTCTATAGAAAGACCCTTTGCATTATATAAACCACCTTCAGTAAATCCATTCTTAACATAAGCAATATTTGGCATTGTCATTATTACGAGCTTCATATCAGGACGAGTATCTTTAGCTTTCTTTATAAAAGCCCTTACGCCGCCTGTGAAGTCATTTTCCTGAACGCTTGTTTCATCACCTAATGCTCTTGACTGCTCCCATTCATATCTTCCGCTTAGAACAAGAAGATAATCTATTCCTTCCGGAAGATTATTCAACTGATTAACTAAATTATTTGTTGACATATTTGAATAAGTAATTGTCTGTAATACTTTCTTTTCTATGCTCTGAGGTGCAAGGTTATCTTTTATAGTTTGTACCCATGCATTATTTGTATTAACAAAAGAGTCACCATAAATATATAAATCACTTTCCTTAAACGATTCCGTCATAGGAACAGGTGAAGGTGTTGGTGACGGAGTCGGTTCTGCTGTAGGCTTTGTTTCAGGTTTAGCTGACTCTGCCGGTGTTACTGTCGGTCCTGCTGTTTTTTTAGTTTCTTCGCTTGCCTCTGCTGTAGCTTCAGGCGTTGGAGTACCCTTATCAGGTATTGCCTTTTTTGCCTCAGCATTAGTCAGAATCTGGGCAAACTGTGCTCTTGTCACAGGCTGCTTAGGTCCAAAGCTTCCATCATCAAAGCCCGATACTATTGCATTTACGCTTGCAGCTGCAACGTATGATACCGCATATTCTGAAATCTCACCGCTGTCAGGGAATACCTTTGCTGCATCTGTGCTTTCAGGCAATTCTATCCCCAAAACCTTAATCATTCCGACAACCGTATCTTCACGTGTTATCGGCTCTGTAGGCTTGAATTCTCCATCAGCTGAAGGAATTATATCCTCATCTCCGCTTATGTTTACAAACTCAGCGTACCACTCTGTTTCCTTAAAATCCGAATATATACTTTCTTCAATCTCAGGAAGCTCATCTCCGTATTTATATGTAATAAGTACCTTAGCCGCCTCTGCTCTTGTAATACTGTTATTGGGTTTAAATGAACCGTCGTCATAGCCTCCAAACCACTTTTTTTCTGTTGCAGTTGCTACAGCAT
>JAZSPM010000067.1:0-9789 GCA_045537455.1 Candidatus Ornithomonoglobus sp.
TTAGCCGTAATAAATTTGAGTGCTTGTTCCTTTGAGCAAACACCAGAACATCTAAGGGCGTTCAAGAATTGAATGTCCTTGTGGTTCGGTGTTTGTATATAATGGGATTTTCTTCCCAAGAAAATCACCCCCTTGAGCTTCCAGCAAGACCGAACGAAGCAAGAAACGAAAAAAATATTCACATTCTGGGAATATGGTGGCATAGCCATTTTTCTTTCGGTGGTATATTTATATACCTGCGGAGTGAGGTCTTGCGAGATTTTTTCTTTCCTATTTTATATATAATACTTTATTTATAAGCGTTCTATAACTTGAAGATGTTGTAATAAGGCGGTTAGTCTGGTTGGCGTTGATTTTAATATTTTTCAATATCTTCCGTATATACGGAACAGATTTCTTGACACACGGTGTAGGTGTGTTATAATAAAAATAGATAGATTTTGTCGCATTTACTTGAATAATGGCGTTCTTCTCACAGTAGTATATAAGAAAAAACAAAATAGAAAGAGAGGAACAAAAGATATGAGTAGAATGGCGGTATATTTTATTACCCAAAGTAAAGCAGGCAACAAAATAGGTGTTGAGGGGAAATGGGTTAGATTACCCATAGGCAAAATGGCACTTGAAAGAGTGCTGAAACAAATCGGTAAGAATGATGAATGTATGGAATGCTTCATCACGGAATTTAAAAACGAAGTATTCGGCAAAGGCAATAAGTTAGATAATCACAAGAAGATTATAGAACTGAATAATTTGGCAGGGCGGTTAGAAAATCTTTCAGAAGATGATACAGATAAACTCTGTGCTTACATTGAAGCATACAATTATTCAAGTTCTGATGATTTAATTAAGATTTTAGATTGCCTTAAAGACTATGAGTTAATTCAAAATGTAGATGAAAGTGCTTACAATACCAGAGAATACAAGGGAAAAAGAGTTTTTACTACTTATGGAATTCTAATTAAAATAGTTTGATTTCTTCCGTATATACGGAACGGATTTCTTGATTTATAACGATTTTTATGTTAGAATATAATTGTAAGATGTACATCACAAACAAAAAATCAAATCAAGGAGCGTTTAAGCTATGAAAAGTAAAAATAAAAAAATAATCTATATTCCAAAGGAAGAAAATATCATTGATTACAATGAGATAATTAAGATTTTATGCGAAAATATGAATAACTATATTAAAAGATGAAAGCGAGGCACTAATGATGTTAAATTTGTATATTAGTAATCTCGGAAAATATGTAGAAGGTTTTCTCGTTGGGGAATGGGTAGAATTACCCGTTCCCACAGAGGAACTTGACGAAGTATTAAAGAGAATTGGTATTAACGAAGAATATGAAGAATTTTTTCTAACCGATTGGGAAAGTGAAATCTATGGCTTAACAAAAGTTATAGGTGAATACTCTAATATTTATAAATTAAATGAACTTGCTGAAATGATTGAAGCACTTGATTCTTACGATATTAAGAAACTGGAAGCAGTTTTAGAGTATCAGGGTGCTACATCAGCAACAGAGGTAATGGAACTGATTGAAGATTTAGATAGTTATACTTTATATGAAAACATTGAAAATGACTATGATTTAGGCTATTACTTTGCGGAGGAATGTTGTTGTATTGATATTCCAGAAAACCTAAAATGCTATTTTGATTATTCATCTTATGGCAGAGATATAGACCTTGACGGTTGTGGTTGTTTTACTAAAAATGGTTATATTATGGCTTATTAAAGCAGAAAGGATTAACAGATATGAGAAACAGAGAATTACAGGTTGTAGGTTATGCGAGATATTCATCTGACCTACAAAGAGAAGAAAGTATTGAAGCACAAGAAAGAGCAATTAGAGAATTTTGCGATAAAGAGGGTTATACCCTAATCAAGTTTTATGAAGATAGAGCACAATCGGCAAAAACCGATAACAGAACCGCTTTCAAGCAGATGATTGCTGATAGTAGTAAAGGTAGATTTGATGCCATTGTAGTACATAAACTTGACCGCTTTGCCAGAAACAGATACGATTCGGCACATTACAAGTATATTATTAAGTCAAACGGAGTTAAACTGTTCAGCGTAACAGAAAGGCTTGATGATAGTCCAGAAAGTGTTATTCTGGAATCAGTTTTAGAAGGTATGGCTGAATATTATATTCTTAACCTTGCCAGAGAAGTTGAAAAGGGCAAAATGGAAAACGCCTTAAAATGTAATCATACGGGAGGACTTCCCCCGCTTGGCTACAATGTAGATAAGCAAACAAAGAAACTTGTAATCAATCCAGACGAAGCAGGTGCGGTAAAACTGATATTTGAAAACATCTTAAAGGGAGAATCCTATATGGATGTTGTAAATGAATTAAATCGTAAAGGCTATAAGACCAAAACTGGAAATGTGTTTGGCAAGAACTCACTATTTTCAATTTTGAAAAACGAAAAGTATTGTGGCACATATATTTACAATAAGTCTGAAAAGGCAAATAGTGCTACAAGAAAGAGAAACGGGCATAAATACAAGCCAGAAGAAGAAATTGTCAGAATTGAAAATGGTTGCCCTGCCCTTATAAGTAAAGATGATTTTGATAAGGTTCAAAAGATAATGAAAGAAAGGCAACAGAGAGCAGGTAGTTTTAAAGCACGAGAAACATATTTATTGTCTGGGAAAATTATCTGTGGCGAATGTGAATCTGCTTATGTTGGAAATAGCAGAAAGGCAAATGATACACACCCACAATATGTAAGTTATCGTTGCACCCATAAAAATCAAAAGGTTAAATGTCATAATGGCGAAGTCAATCGTGATGTCCTTGATAAGAGTGTAGTTCAACTTATTAGTAAAATTGTCTTTGACGAAAGCAGAATTGAAGAAATTGTTTCTGCTTATAGGAAATATCACAATTCACAAGATGATAACTATACACAAGAGATTAAAAGGCTTGAAAAACTCATTGATAGTGTAAATTACAAAATCAACAATACAACTAATGCTATTGCTTCAATAGGTTTTTCACAAGCACTTGTTGATAGTTTGAAATCTCTTGAAAATGAAAAAATCATTTTAGATATTGAACTTGAAAATGTAAAGGCGAAAGCCAGAGAAACAACATTAACAGAAGATGTAATTCTTGAAGCATTCAGATATGCTAAATCAGAGTTTGAAAACGGCACATTGAAAGGTATTAAAGAAATTGTAAATCTTTTTGTTGACAAAGTGGTAGTCTATGAAGATAAAGTGGAAATAACATTATGCTATGGTAATGATTTATTAAAACTTGTAGCAGATGACTACGGCAAGGATAATTCCTTACGGTTTAGGATTGTTGAATTTATTCCTGCCAGAATTTTAGACAAAAAAAAGAAAACACAATTTTTTTCAAAATTGTGTTTTCTCTGGCGGAGAAGGAGGGATTTGAACCCTCGCGCCAGTTTCCCGACCTACACCCTTAGCAGGGGCGCCTCTTCGGCCTCTTGAGTACTTCTCCATAAAGAAAAATCGCATACACAACTTTAATGCTGCCTTTTCAAAAACAATAGAGTCTGTATGCTCGTACAAATATTAAATTATAATTGGAGGAGAGAGCGGGATTCGAACCCGCGGACGGCGGAACCGTCACCGGTTTTCAAGACCGGCTCTTTCAACCACTCAGACATCTCTCCGTGGCATAATCAGTCTCTTTCGTAACTGACAAAAAAGATTATACCATATCTTGCTTGACTTGTCAAGAGTTTTTTGCAAATTTTTTTAAATTTTTTAAGTGTTTTTTATATGACTTATATCGGAGTTATAATCTCATGTGGAACAAATTCATTGTGAGCAATTCTGTACCAGTATTTTTGTACATTACATGATTATTACATTTTTTTATCAGGGCTTGACAGAAGAAAATAAAATGTTATAATAAAAGCAAAAAATAAAAAGGAGCATATATTTATGAGACCAATAAGAAAAGAACAGTTAGAGTTTCTTGATTGGGAAATGGGAGCGTTTTTCCATTTTGGTATAAGAAGCTTTTATGAAGGTCATACTGACTGGGATATGAAAGAAATGCCATTGGAGGGCTTTAACCCTACAGCACTCGACTGTGAGCAGTGGATAAAGACAATCAAAGAAGCAGGATTCAAATATGCAATTCTTGTATGTAAGCATCATGACGGATTTGCAAACTGGCCTTCAAAATATACTGATTATTCTGTTGCCAATACACCATGGAAGGACGGAAAGGGTGACGTTGTAAGAGAATACGTTGATGCTTGCCGTAAGTATGATATAAAAGTAGGCTTGTATTATTCACCTGCACAGTTCGGTTCAAATGAAATGGATGCAAAGGAATATGATGATTATTTTATCAATCAGATTTCTGAGCTTCTGACAAATTACGGAAGGATTGATTATCTGTGGTTTGACGGATGTGGAAGTGAAAATCATGAATACGATACAGTACGTATAATTAAAGAAATAAGAAGAATGCAGCCGGAAATCCTTATATTCAATATGTGGGATCCTGATACCCGTTGGGTAGGTAATGAATCGGGCTTTGTAAGAATGCCGAATAATAATATAGTAAAAGATTTGGATTTCTCCGTTCAGACAGAAGAGCTTGATAAGCTTGATGATGCAAGATTTTTGCCGTCTGAATGTGACTGCCGTATAAGACTTGAAAACTGGTTCTACAGTGACAGTGATTTGCATACCTTAAAGAGCGTAGATGAGCTTATGGGCTTGTATTATTATTCAGTAGGAAAGGGTGCAAACCTTCTTATTAACATAGGTCCCGACAGACGAGGGCTTCTTCCTGACGAGGATTCAGCAAGAATTATAGAATTCGGTAAAAAAGTAAAAGAAGTGTTTGCAAACAGCCTTGCAGGAATGGAGCAGACGGAAAGAAATGAAAATACATATACAATAACATTACCTGAGCATACCTTGATAAATCATGTTGTGCTTGAAGAAGTAATGGAAACAAGCGAGCATATAGAAAGCTTTGAAGTGTATATTTATCCTTATGCTTACGGAAAGCCTATTCTTGTATATCAGGGTACAACGATAGGGCATAAGCATATATGTAAATTCCCGACAGCAAGAACTGCTAAGGTTGATATTGTCATAAAGAAAGAAAATGCACCTCATAAGATAAAGAATATCAATTTATATTATTATGCAGACTAATAAATAGCGGAGTGATAATACTGTCACTCCGTTTTTATCTGAATTTTTTTCTGTATTCGCTTGGGCTTATATGCTTGTTTTTCTTAAAGACACGGGTAAAATAATTAACATCGTCAAAGCCTGTAGACATCGCAATTTCCGTAATGCTGACATCTGTATTCTCCAATAAAACCGCCGCCTTATCAGTACGTATTTTGTTTATGTAGCTTACGGCAGACATTCCCGTTTCGTTTTTAAAAAATCTGCAAAAATAGTATTCACTCAGATAACACATTTTCGCAAGACTTGCCGTGGTCAGATTTTCCTGATAATGCTCCGAAATATAAAGTAATAGTGAATTGATTCTTTTTAATTTTAAATTTCGTGCATCATATTCCTTTGGTGGCAAAGAGGCGAGCTTGTAATTTCTTAAAAGATATGTCATCAGCTCATATGTTTTGCTTTTTATTATCATGTCCCAACCGTCTTTTTTGTTAACGTATTCATCATATATTATTTCAAAATATTTTTTAATTTGAGTGTCTTTTTTTATGTAAGGCTCAATAAGAATATTATCAAAATAGACATCGTTAAAAAATGTCGGATTGATTATAATACAATAATAATCAAACGATGATGTATTATTAAAGGAGTGTAATTCATTGCTGTTTACAAAAATTAAATCTCCGCCTGAAATGTCATACTGTGAAGTTCCGCATGAAATCAGACCTTTGCCGCTTATAAAAAATAACAGCTCAATATGCTCGTGCCAATGTGGGGTAAGATTGTTGGCAGAATAAAAGCTTTGTAATCTTATCGGAAAATTCTTTTCCTCAACAGGTATTTTTTCGTAAAGTGAAATATCGTTCATATGAGCCTCCTGATATACTAAGAGCAAAATTGTGCTTATATATCACAAAAAAGTCATTGCTTATTATTATAATTATATTATATAATCATAATTAATAAATGTCAAGCAGAAAAGGAGAATATTTATGGAATTAGGCGTACTTATTATGATGAATTCTGATATTGATACAGAATTTAAAAAAGTAAAGGAAATGGGATTCAATTCATGTCAGTTAAACAGCTGGAACGAAGCACTGTACACTGATGATATGGCTGCAAAAGTAAATGAAGCAGCAAAAAAATACGATGTTAAAATTTCAAGCTTCTGGTGCGGATGGAAGGGACCTGCTGTATGGAATTTCTATGACGGCCCTCATACTTTAGGACTTGTTCCTGTTGAATACCGTTACGAAAGAGTTCGTGAGCTTATGAGAGGCTCGGATTTTGCAAAGAAGATAGGTGTTGAGAACATAGTAACTCATGTTGGATTTTTACCTGAAAATCCTTCAACAACAGAGTATTATTCGCTTGTCAATTCGCTAAAAGAGCTTGCAAGGTATGTTAAAAATAACGGTCAATATTTCTTGTTTGAAACAGGTCAGGAAACACCTGTTACATTAAAGCGTATAATTGAGGATATAGGCACAGGCAATCTTGGAATTAACCTTGACCCTGCAAATCTTATCCTATACGGAAAGGCAAACCCGATTGATGCACTTGATGTGTTTGGTGAGTATGTACGTGATGTTCATGCAAAGGACGGAAAATATCCGACAGACGGAAAGAATCTTGGCGTGGAAACACCAATAGGCGAGGGTAAGGTTAATTTCCCTGAGTTTGTTAAAAAGCTAAAAGAAGTAGGTTATAACGGACCTCTTACAATAGAACGTGAAATCAGCGGAGAACAGCAGATAAAGGATATAGTGTCTGCAAAGAAATATCTTGAAGAATTAATATAAAGGAGGGAACAGATATGTTAAAAGTAGGTTTAGTGGGAATAGGCGGAATGGGCTTTGTTCATTTCAATGCTTATAAAAATATGGACGACTGCAAAATTGTTGCAGTTGCAGATGTAAGAACGGACATGGCAAAGGAAAAGGCGGCAGATGAGAGTATAAATATATATCCGTCAATAGACGAAATGATAGCAAATGAGGAGCTTGATATAATCGACATCTGTACACCAAGCTACCTTCATGCAGATATAAGCATAAAGGCTTTGGAGAGCGGTGCGAATGTTATCTGTGAAAAGCCTATGACTTTAAACAGTGCTGATGCAGAAAGAGTTATTGAGGCAGCTAAAAAGTCAGACAAGAAATTTATGATAGCTCACGTTGTAAGATTCATGACTCCGTATGCTTATCTTGCTGATGAAATTAAAAAGGGTGAGCTTGGTGAGCTTTTGAGACTTGATATGAAGAGAATTTCATCAATTCCTTTATGGAGCTGGGAAAACTGGATGAGAGATTATTCAAAGAGCGGCGGAACTCCGATGGATTTGACAATTCACGATATAGATTATGTTCAGAGCATTCTCGGACAGCCTGATGAGGTAAGAGGCAGATATTATAAAATGAATGATAATAACGATTATGTTTTATCAGAGCTTGTGTACGGAAATACTGTTGTTACTGCTGAGGGTACATGGTTTAACTGTGATATTCCGTTTGATGCTTCATACAGAGCAGTGTTCAGCAACGGCTGGATTGCACTGAAGGACGGCAAGGTGTATAAAAACGGAGAAGTGGTTGAGCTTGAGCAGGGCGAAACATCTGAGGACACAGGTATCAATTTATCAGGTGCAGACGGATACGCAACTGAAATACGTTACTTTGTTGAATGTGTAAAGACAAACATACAGCCTTCATTTGTAACACCTGAAAGCTCAAAAGCAAGCGTTGAACTAATCGAAAGAATAATTAAAAATTCAAGCGTTATGTAATAAACAAGCCCGAAATCAAAGATTTCGGGCTTTATAAATATATTCCGCTTTTCCGTATCTGAGACGGGGTTTTGTTATATTTTGCTTTTATAAGCTTTGACATCTGTCCGCTGTCGGAAAATCCGCACATATATGCTATTGCGGTACAGTCGGTATTGGTTTTTGTAAGCATACTCACTGCGTGACTGATTCTTGTTTCAATTAAATATTTCTGAGGCGAAATGTTAAAGCTTTCGGTAAATAAACGCCTGAAATAATCATAGCTGTATCCGCTCATTTTTGCAAGCTCTTCTACGCTTATTCTATACATATAATTTTCATCAATATATCTTTTGCAAAAGCTTAAATCCTTTATAGCGGGAGAATTATTATGATTAATCCTTTCTATATATGTAAGTAATTCTGAAATTTTAAGAGAAATGATTTTCTCGTACCCGAATTCCTGCTCCTTGGCTTCTTTTATTATGCTGTCAAAAAGAGGCTTCAAGCTCCATGCGTTTTTCAGAAGTTCATTTTTTATTTTAGTATCAGCTTCAAATCCGAAAAACATAAGTTCACCGTCAGATGTGTGATTTTCGTAATGCATTGTTTCTTTGCTTATTATAGCTAAATCGCCTGCTTTAAAAATATGTTTTTCATTGTCTATTATAGTGCTTCCGCTGCAGCCGTTACTGTAAAAAACCATTTCATGGCATGAATGAGAATGAAAGGGTATTGTTTCATTTTTGGCGTGCTTTGTAACGGTATAAAATGATAGTTTTGTCAAATATATCACCACCTGTACTTTTAGTATAACATTACTTAAAAAATAAGTCAACCGATTTATCCAAATTTAAGCCCGATTAGACATTTTTTTATTTTGTAAATATGATAAAATATAATAAAAACAATAGGAGGTTCTGTTATGGATATAGGAACATTTATGAAAAACTTATCAGTACCGCAGAATAAAATTGATGTTGTACTTGATACCGATACATTTAATGAGGTTGATGACCAGTTTGCAGTGTCGTATATGCTTGCTTCTGATGAAAAACTTAATATAAAAGCATTGTATGCTGCACCATTTTTTAATGAAAAATCAAGCTCTCCTGAGGACGGAATGTTAAAAAGCTATGATGAGCTTATGCGGATTTTAAAGCTTGCAAAGCGTGAGGATTTGGTTTCGGAAACGTATAAGGGTTCAACCTGCTATTTAAAGGATGAGAAAACACCTGTAATTTCCGATGCGGCAAATGACCTTGCAAAGCGCGCAATGGAATACAGTCCTGAAAATCCTTTGTATGTTGTTGCAATAGGTGCAATAACAAATGTTGCTTCTGCAATCCTTATTAATCCTCAGATAACTGAAAATATAGTTATTGTATGGCTTGGCGGTCATTCGACGGCATATGCTGATACAAGAGAGTTTAATATGTTTCAGGATGTAGCGGCGGCAAGAGTTGTTTTCGGGTGCGGAGCACCGTTTGTTCAGCTTCCGTGTGTGGGAGTTGTGGATAATTTCTCACTTTCATATTATGAGATGAAGCATTTCCTTGAAGGAAAAAATGATCTGTGTGATTTCCTTCTTGGCAGAGTGCGAGAGGACGAGAAAAACAGAATAGAAAAAGGCCATCCTGTTACAAGAGTTATATGGGACGTAACAGCAGTTGCATGGCTCTTAAATGAGAATGACAGATTTATGAACGCTAAGCTTATCCATGCACCAATTCCTGAATATGATGATTTTTATGCGTATGATGACAGACGTCATTTTATAACATACGTTTATCATATTAACAGAGATAGTCTTGCATGGGATTTATATAAAAAGCTTGCTGATAAGTTTTGATAGGAGTAGAATATGAGA
>JAZSPM010000102.1:0-4267 GCA_045537455.1 Candidatus Ornithomonoglobus sp.
ACAATGATATATTTATATCCATCACTAAAAAAAGCTCCTTTCCTATTACCTCTATGCTACTGTCACCGTATCATCAAGAAATTGACAACCGACAGAAAACGCACAAAGGCAATATGGAAAGAAAGCCATAAGCAATCCGAAGATTTAAAAAGCTTCAAGGAAATACTTTAATTTATCTCATATTCATAATCTGATACAACTTTTATTGACGATGAATAAAAAGCCGTCAATGCCTGTATCATATGCATTGTATCTTTTGTTCCTCCCGTTTCATATGCCGAATGCATGGCAAGTTGAGGAGCACCTATATCAACTGTATTAAGGGATAATTTTTCATTTGCGGCATTTCCGAGAGTTGTACCACCACGCAAGTCACTTCTGTTCGTATACGACTGGTACGGCACATTTGCCCTGTCGCATATATTCTTAAATATCGCCTCTGATACAGAATCAGTTGTATATCTTTGATTTGCATTATTTTTTATAACTACGCCGCCATTTAAAACAGGGCGGCTTGTTTTATCTGACATTTCAGGTCGGTTAGGATGAACTGCATGAGCATTATCCGCTGAAACCATAAAGCTTGATGCTACAGCCCTTTTCAACTTCTCATCACTAAATCCAAGTGCAGAGTTTATTCGTTCCACAGTATCTGTCAAAAATGTAGACTTTGCACCCTGCTTTGTTTCGTTTCCAACCTCTTCATTATCAAAAACGCAGTACATCTTTATGCAGTCCGTTTTTTCAGAGCCTACAAACCCCTTTAAAGCCCCGTAAGCACATTGTAGGTCATCTAACCTTGCCGTTGAAAAATACTCATCATCGCAGCCCCAGATACTCCCTTGAGTTCTGCTATACAAGAATAAATCATGTGCAATTATATCATTTGCACTTACTTCTGCAGCTTCAGCTATACATTCCATAAAATCCTTTTTACTTTCCGAACAAGAAGCAAGTGGGAGCATATCTACAGCTGTGTTTGGCTCTTTTTTATCTCTTTCCAGATGAAGGGCCAAGCTCGGTATAACAAGAAAATCTCTATCTATTTTAACGAGCTTGCTTTTTATTCCGTTTTCTGTTTTTAATGCAAGTCTGCCCGATACACCAAGAGGTCTGTCAAGCCACGAATACGCTATTGTTCCTCCGTATTTTTCCGTACTCAGACGGACATATACTCCGTCATTTACTATCGGCTCAGGCTTTATTTTATAGCATGGCGAATCACTGTGGCTTGCCGTTATCATAAAACCGTTATATTCAGCTTCAGGAATTTCAAACGCAATTATCGACGAAAGATTTCTCGTCGTGTAATATCTTCCTCCGTTTTCTAAATCCCACGTGTCGCTCTCCGAAAGCTCTTTATAACCAAACTTATCAAGCTCGTTCTTTATATTTTGCACCGCATGATAGCAATCAGTTGATTCCGTTATAAAATCTATAAGTTCTTTTGTTATTTGTTTATGCATAATATCTCTCCTACTTCGCTATTGCACTGAAAAACATTTCATAAAAATCGTCCCATCCATCAGGTGCTTCAACACCTCCACCGTTAACACTTCTGAGCATCGTGGCACAGAATTCCTCACCTTCCGTTGCAAGTGCAAACGGCGTAATTTTATTATATCCAAGCTCATTACACTTATCACAAAACGCCTTTATCGGGTCATCCTGCTCTTTAGTTTTTAACAACTCGTCCCTTAATTTTTCATCATGTCCTGCTTTTCGTTGCAGCTCCATTAATTGCAGTATCATACTAACCGCTCCTTCATTATTATTACTAAATATTTTATTACAAAATACACGATATGTCAACCTTAAATCTTGACAAAAAGACGTAAATATTATATAATTAATATAGATATTCAGTTCAAAAGGAGGTCAGAGAATGCAGGATTTACACAATCATACAATTTTCAGTTATGACGGCTCAAACACGCCTGAGGAAATAATCGAAAATGCAATTAAACATAATATAGACACCATAGCAATAACTGACCATCAGTTTTCACTCGGCAGCAAGCTGAATGAGTATTTTGAATATATACAGCATTGCAAAATCAAATACAGAAATGATATAAATGTTCTGTGCGGATTAGAAATAGGAACACGCCCAAAGCCTTCGGATTTGCTTGCGGACGCTGTTACAGATTTTGACTTTGTATTATTCGAAAGCCTTGATTCTCCCGTTGCAATGGATTTGTATGAGTTCATAGAATGGCAAAGGCTTTTTAAATGCAAAAAAGGATTAGCGCATACTGATATTTTTAAGCTATCAGAACGCTATGGAGTTGATATGCTTACCCTTATGCGAGACGAGCATTTGTTTTGGGAACTGAACACCTCCGGCAATTATACATATTACTATGATTTCCTTACAAACGAAGCTAAACGAAATGCTGTTCGTCAAAGCGGAATTGGAGTAAGTATAGGCTCTGACACACATTGTATTGATGAATACCGTATACGTTCAATACAGCGTGCAAATATCCTTTTCGAGGCATTAGGCAATCATATTGCTTTTAATAAATAAATTTTTAAAAAATTGAATTTTTTTCAAAAAAAGTATTGACAAATACGATTTTATCTGCTATAATATATTATGTTGTTTGTGAGAAACAAATATACAGTTTAATATGCGGCTGTGGCGGAATTGGCAGACGCGCTAGACTTAGGTTCCGTCCTATATGTGATTTTATTGTTGATTACGGTTTTTGCCGTTTTCATAGATGAGGATTAAGCGTTTTTGCTCCTCCTCGGGTAACCTCTCCCGTGTAAAATTTAAGAGGTAAAACTGAATATGCACCAGTGGCGGAATTGGCAGACGCGCTAGACTTAGGATCTAGTGTCCCCGACGTGAAGGTTCAAGTCCTTTCTGGTGCACCAGCGACAAAAAGCTTACAGAAATTGACTGTAAGCTTTTTTCGTGCCTGTTTTTGTCAGGCTGATACTTCCTCGTAATCATCCTCATATATCATACCGATTTCATCTGTATAGCTCTTTTCAAGGAACGGTGCTTTCATTCGTATTTCAAGGCGGAGACCATACTCATCCTCGTGAATTATAATCTTTTCTAACAGCAGACACAGATTTGTGTGACTCAGTTCTTTTTCACTTAATATCTTATCAAGCAAATTTGCATTTTCGAGCATTGCCTTTTTTCTTTCTTTGATGGTTATATCAATATTCTCTATTTTGGCAATCTCATTTTTGAAGCCTTCGATTTCTCTGTTTCGCTTTTCTATCATTCTCTCGTACCTTTCGGCATTATCCCTGTCCTTGATTTTCTCCATTAGTATTTGTTCAACCTCAAGTTCGGTGATATTTATACTGTCCTGAAGCCGTTTTATTCTCTTGCTGACATTATTTTTCTGCGACATCCATGACCGTATATCACTTTCGATTTGCCTTGAGCATTTGGAGAGTCCGTCTCTCATTACGGCAAGTTGCTTATAAATCTGCTCGTCAAGCACCGATTCGTTAATTCTGTGAGAGGAGCATACCATATGAGTGTGCCTATGATAACCGTTACATACATACTCAATTCTGTCCGGCTTATCCTTGGTTTTTCTCCTTTTTGCTGTAAATGTACTTCCACAGTCCCCACATTTTAAGAGGGATGCATATCTGTGGCAAGGTTGATTGCTTTGCGATTTCACTTTGCCCTCTGAGTTTATCCGTATAATCTCCTGCACCTTGTCCCAAATCTCTCTTGGGATAATTGCAGGAACAGCATCCTTATGTATAAATTGTTCCTCTTTAGGTACCTTTATCTGCTTTTTTGTTATTCGGCTTCGCTCTCTTTGATGATTGACTAAATCTCCGCAATAGAAGGGATTAGTGAGAATTCTTCGCACTATGGAATATGTCCACAGATATTCAAAGGTTGCTTTTGGCTTGTTATCCCCAAGGCTTTTTCCTTTTAACTTTAGTTCATAGTAGGCAGGTGTTTTAACACCTTCTTGATTCAATATTTTTGCTATTGTTTCCGTACCATGCCCATCCAAGAACAACTTATATATCCTTCTGATAATATCTGCCGTTTCCTCACATATCTCAACTTTTTTGGTGTACCTATCCTTTAGGTATCCCATCGGCACATTGATAACTATTCCTTCAAATTCTTGTTTGTGTCTTAATGCGGCGAGAATTTTGACGATTATGTCTTGCACATAACTATCGTTTATTAAACCTTTGAAACCTATGATTAAATCATCACTTCTGTTAAAGGAGTCTATTCCTTCCGTTACGGATACAATCCTTACATTTC
>JAZSPM010000150.1:0-16890 GCA_045537455.1 Candidatus Ornithomonoglobus sp.
CTATCTATACGCAAGAAGATGTTCATAATTTCGCTTGACCCTGCTAAACACCTTGATTATGTTATGTCTCTTTAAACGGTTACAATCCGGTTACAAGACTCACAACTTGAAAAAGGGGATTTTTTCATGCGTAGGGTCTGATATTTACCGCATTTAGTCTTGACAATATAAAATTTAAGTACTATAATTGAATTATGAACAGTTCAATTGCTGAACTATATGCTGTTATACTCTTACTTACGCTATAATGCATAAGTATATTAAGCACGGGTATTTCATTTAAAAAAAGGAGTGTTTTGTATGAAAAAAACTAATGCCGCTGACAAGCCCCGCCGTTTTCCGTTAATCAGGAAAATTTTTCTCGTTATTCTCGCCTTGATTTTAATTGTTGTTATTGTAATTGCGATCTTTTCCGCAAAGAACGTCAAGGCAATGGATAAGACTGTTGATGCCGCACTTTCCGCTATATCTCAGGAGTACACACTAACTCCCGAAGATCCTGAAAACTACAAAGAAATCAAAGTTTACAATGTCTTCAAGTTCGATGTTCAACAATATTCTGTAGAGGGTGTCGGAAATTTATCTGTAATGAAAGTAAATATGGGCTTTATGCAAATGGCAACTATTATTCTCACACCAATTGAAAAAAATCTTCCATTGGTTTCTGCCGATTATATGTATCAATTCGGAAAGCGAACTTCTTATCTTGAATTTTATGACTGTGTACCTGAGCTGAAAGACGAAGCTTATCAGTCACTATTATCCGATTTATCAGCAGTAAAAGAAAAATATTTAGAATTGGAAGATACTACACCAACACCTGCATGGTATGATTCACTTAAAACAGTTGGATTCTATAAAATCGGTAAGGCAAAAGATGACCCGACACTTGATCAGATGCTCTGTGACGGATTTGAAACAGTTCTGAGTGCATCAAAAGAACTTCCAACGCTGAATGAAGAAGAAATGTCTGCAAAAAGAAAGCTTTGCAAAGAATATTCCGACGGCTTGATTTCCAACGGCGGTATTTCTACTGACGTTTTCAAAGAACAGCTTGGAGAAGATACAACGAGAGATTTCTTTGACAAGGTCCTCTTTGGTACAGAATATTACGGCAATTAATTCTATACTAATACCAATCCCTAAAACAACAGTAGACGAATCTAATGGCATAAATGCTGTATGTCGTCGTTGGACTTACTCACCATACGACAGTATGCTTTCGTCGTCCGCCTTGACATACATCATTTCTGCTCATCATCTTTGTCTACTAACATTTTAGGGATTGGTATAAAAACCGTCGTACAGACAACTCAAAATCTGTACGACGGTATTTTTTATCATAAAGCATATGTATGGTACACATATTTTTGTTCCCATACTTCATCACGGTAAGAACTGTATTCTGAAATCTTGCAATCATTATATAAATCATCAGCAATTTCAAGTATAACATCATACAGTTCAAGATTATCCCTGTATTTTTGCGGAATATTACTCAATCCAAGATATGCGCCGAGTATGTTGCCTGTAACCGCACCCGTTGAATCACTGTCCCCACTATGATTAACAGCTGCAATCAAAGCCTTATCAAAATCATTTTCATATTTCAAAGCACAATATACCGCAATTGCAAGAGTTTCTTCTGCTACCCAACCCTCACCAAGTTCACGAATAGCATCGACATCGTCCATATCTGTTTTAGAAAGGCGAATTGCTTTCTCCATTATATCAATAAATTCCGTGAGATGCTTTGCATTTGCGAACATCTTTTTTACACTTATCAGAGAATCATTTACAGCATCCAATAATGATACATTATCATTGTGGGATACAAGATTTATTATATGAACCAATGCAGCTGACGGAATATAGCCCAATTCATGTCCATGAGTCAAGGCTGACGTTTCAGCTCCTATTCTATCAATTTCTTCCGCTGAAATATTTTTATCTCCGAAATATAGACCTATTGGTGCAACTCGCATTACTCCTCCGCAGCCTTTACTGTTATTGATTGGATTCTCGATTGTTCCAACTGCACCATTTAACGAAGCATTAATTGCTGAAAGACAGGTATTTCCAGGAGCACGCAAAGCAAATAATTCCGGAATATTAACAAGCCATGAGTATGTAGTTTCCGTATTTAACGGAAATTTTTCAGTTTGTGTTCTGAACCAATCCTTATAGCAATTTGAAATATAGCTTGGATATGAACCCATAATTCCTCGTGTCATTCCACGAGTAGTACCTATCAACAAACCATTGGCAGTAAACAAAGTCATTTGTGTATCATCAGATATTTGAGCCACGCCATTAATAAGCTTATATTCTGTTATACCGTTTTTGCCATATTTATCCAAAATAGCATCTTCTGAAAGAAATTCAACAGCATATCCAAGGGCATCTCCAGCCGCTCCGCCAATCAGACAACCTCTGTATTTATCAAGATTTTTCATAACATTGCCTCGTTTTCGTTTTCAAGTATCCCTCAATTACAGGACGAGCCTTGCTCATTTTTACAGGCAAACCATGACCACATGCAAGCCATTTGGGATTTAATTCAAGTATTGTTTTCAAGGATTTCTCCATATCCTGAATACTTACAGCATGAGGTGTTACATCAGGCTTTTTCCAAAGCATTGTAAACGCATCACCGCAATACAAAACACCGTTACTGAAAACACCTATCGAACCATACGTATGCCCTGGTAATGGGATTATTTCCGCATCATAGCCAAGTGATTTCAGCAAATCTCTGTCGCTTTCTTTCAGATAAATGTCAGGTGTATATGACTTACTTTTAAGCAACGCACCGCCTACAAGCTGTGTTATATTACGCAAACGATATTTCGGTGCTGTAGGTTTAACAGGCTGGGAAAGAAAATTCTGACGTAAGTTCTTATCAGCAGCACTTAATAATACTTTTGCTCCCCTTTCCTGCAATCTTGCAGCATTAAAATCGTGGTCAACATGAGCGTGCGTCAGTAATACGTGTTTTACATTATACTGATTAATCCAATTCTGCATTTTCTTCCATGTGCCAATAAATCCAGTATCAATCAGAAGGTCAGATTCTTTCCCTTTCAGAATATACAGCGTTACATCTCCGCTATAATAAAAATTTATACGACCACTGTTTATTAACGTCATTTTCATCACCTCTGATAATTAAATAAATTTCCATTTATCTCTATTATACAGAATAAATTTACAAATGTCAACTGTAGAATGAATTTCTCTGACTTTTTTCAATTAGTTCTCTAAAATTCCTTGACAAACAAATAAAAATGCGTTATACTGAATTCACATTAATTACTAATCAGTGAAGAATTAAGTATATTATTGAGATATTGCAATTCTTTTAAACGTGAATATGTAATGAAAAATTCTCCTTAAAGGAAACATAAAATGATAAAAAGGGAAAAAACAATGGAAACATTCAGATTAATCTTAAAAATCCTGATGTGGTTTTTAATAATAGGTTTTTCATGTAACTTTATTATGCAGACTATCAGCTATTCATTTTATAAAAATGCCAAAAAAATTGCTGATATATCATACAAACCGCAATTTATTCAATTCAGCGATAAACTGACAGGCTATGGTTACAATCTTGACATTCCATCTGACAGCGTTATTTTATTCTTTGGTGGTTCAAACTATATTGCATACAATTCTGTTGCTTCATATTCCGGCAAATTCAATTGTCCTTTTATTTCAGCTGACTACTATGGAACACAGGACAGTAAAGGCAAAATGAATCTGAAATCTATGCAGCAAACTGCTACTGATATGTACGACTGGGCAAAAAAAGAATATCCAAAAGCTAAAATTGTAATTATGGGACATAGCTATGGAGCAGGAATAGCCGCATATCTTTCAAGCGTAAGGGAAACTCATAGCCTGATTATAGCGGCTGGTTATCGTGATCTCTCTGATTTATACAACAAAATTATACCTATTTTCCACGGACCACTGAAAGTTTTCATTTCAAATAACATTCAAGCATCGAAATATGCACAAAATGTTTCTTGCCCTGTATATGTTATAGGCTCAGATGCTGATAAAACCTTAGACGCTTCACTACAAGAAAAAGTAGCTGGTTGCTTTAATAATTCTGAAATCAGAATTTTCAAAAATATCAATCACGAAAATTATTTTATAACTGATGAAGTTCTTGATTTTATAAAATCCAAAATAAAGTAAATTCTTATGGATGCTTCTGATAAGCAGAAAAACTGCTCCACAAACCTATGCTAAAAATGAATATATAAATAAATCCCACTGCATAGCACCTTTTATGCTATACGGTGGGATTTTATTTACTGCATTATGATAATTAATTTTTAACCAATTATAAAAAATTATTTCATTATATTCTTGATAATTCTTAAAGAAAAATAATTTCAGTTACATTCCTGACATAACAAATTTTTTTCAAAAACATATTGACATTTCTGTTATTCCATGATATACTATAATCACAAAGTTACATTTCACCCAAAACAAAAATAAGCTGGAGGAATTATGAAGTTAAATAAAATTGCTTCTGTTAGAACCGGTCTTGTATTATCTCGTAAAGAATCAAAAAATAGTGATGATGGTTACGAATACAGGCAATTAAATCTAAAGGCTGTTTCTGATAATGCTATAGATTTAGAACATACTATAAAGTTTTATGCCACAGAGAAACTCTCAGAAAACTATCTCACTCAATCAGGAGATGTGATTGTTAAGACATCAGATCCATATACAGCTGTATACATTAAAGAGGAATACGCAGGGCTTGTTATACCATCTCATTTTGTAATTATTCGTGTAGATGAGAGCGTAGCGTTGCCTAAATACATCGCTTGGTATTTAAACAAAGAACGGATAAAGAAGAATTTTCGAATGAGTTGTACAGGAACATTAAAACAAATCAAACCAAGTACAATTGCTGAAACGGAAATCAAATTGCCGACACTTGAACGGCAAAAACAGGTTGTTGACTTGTATGATATTTCCCAGTCGGAAATAAAACTGCTTGAAAAATTACTTGAGCAGAAAAAAATGTATTACAAATCACTTATAAATAAAATAAATAGAATGTGAGGTAAATAAAAATGACTACAAAAAATGATATTGAAAAAGTACTCTGGAACGCTTGTGACAGTTTCAGAAATAAGATAGACAGCTCCCGTTATAAAGATTATATTCTTGCAATGCTCTTTGTAAAGTATCTGAATGACGTTTACAGCGAAACAAAAGCAAAGTATATTGATGAATATAACGGTGACGAAAGACGTGTGGAACGTGCTATGCGTAATGAGCGTTTTACTCTTACTGAAACATCAACTTTTGATTATCTGTATGACAATCGTACAAATAACGAAATCGGGCAGAAAATCAATGTTGCACTTGCTGAAATTGAAAATAACAACAGCGAAAAACTCCGCAATGTTTTCCGTGCTATAGACTTTAACTCCACAGTTGACTTTGGTGAAACTAAAGACAAAAATGCTATACTCCGCAATTTGCTTGAAGATTTTCACGGGCTTGATCTTCGCCCGACTCAGCTTGACAGTGCGGATATTATCGGCGATGCTTACGAATACATGATTGCTAACTTCGCTTCGGATGCAGGCAAGAAAGGCGGAGAATTCTTCACGCCAAGTCAGGTATCCAAACTCGTTGCAGAACTGGTTTCGCCTAAGGAAAATGAGCGTATATACGACCCGACTTGCGGAAGCGGCGGCTTATTGCTCAAAGCGTATAATAAAATCCCGTCACACAAGGTTGCAGTTTATGGTCAGGAAGTCAACAATCAGACATGGGCTCTTTGCAAAATGAATATGTTCCTGCATGGTGTTGATGATGCTGTCATTTGGCAAGGTGACACTCTTGCAAATCCGCAGAATATCAAAGACGACAAGCTTATGAAATTCCAGTGCATTGTGGCAAATCCGCCTTTCTCTCTCGATAAATGGGATAGCGGTTTCTTATCTGCTATTACTGATGAAAACAAGAAGAAAGAAAAAATGTCAGCTTCTCTCGATCCGTTCAATCGCTTTGCATGGGGAGTTCCGCCTGCTTCAAAGGGTGACTACGCTTTTGTTCTGCACATGCTTCACTGTCTTGATGAAAATGGCGGACGTATGGCAATTGTTCTTCCTCATGGCGTTCTTTTCAGAGGTGCAAGCGAAGGCAAAATCCGTAAGCAGATAATCGAATTTAATCTTCTTGATGCTGTAATCGGTCTGCCTGCAAATCTGTTCTACGGTACAGGAATCCCTGCTTGTGTGCTTGTTTTCAAAAAGAACAGAAACAATTCAGATGTACTGTTTATTGATGCAAGCGGTGACGGCAATTACGAAAAAGGGAAAAATCAGAACCTGCTCCGTGATGAAGATATTTCCCGAATTGTTGAAGCTTACAAGGCTCGTGAAAATGTTGATAAATACTGCTATAAGGCTGAAAAAGAAGAAATTGTTGAGAACGACTACAATCTTAATATCCCACGTTATGTTGATACTTTCGAGGAAGAAGAAGTAATTGATATTGACGCTGTTCGTGCTGATATTGCCGAAACAGAAAAGGAAATTGCAGAGGTACAGGCGAAAATGGATGAGTTTTTGAAGGAGTTGGGGATATGAAAGATTTAAAGAAGCTTAAAAGTGAAACTAGTGAGATTTTGAATAATATTAAAGATACACATCATGATGAATTTACTTGTGTTAACGAGTATCAAAAAAATCTAGAAAAATATTATATTGATAACTTAAATAATTATGATAAAGATACACTATTGCAGATGTATAAACACATATCAAAAGAAAAAAAGCTATTATTTGACAATTTGAATGCTATTACCAGTGGTATAATTGGAGGTTTTGTTGTTGAAATAATTAAAGATTTTGATAATTTTCCAAAAGGGTTAATAAGCGTTGGCGTAATAGTTATTTTTTTTATAATAATAGCTTTATTCATTATTAAGTATATTTTTAGTATACCTAAAAATGATCCTTCTTTCAAATCTTATTTTTTTGATAAAATTCATGCCAATATATTGAAAAAGCAATTGGAAGAACAAGGATTCTGTTTGTTTAGAGGTGATTCAATATGACCTCAGAAACAAAAAAACGCATAACCGACATAAACAACGGCATCATCCCCGAAGGCTATAAAAAAACAAAAGTCGGTATTGTGCCTGTGGAGTGGGAGATTGTAAAATTATCTGATATAATGCATAATGAGCAACGTCCAGTAGAAAAGCCCAAAGAACCGTATTTAAGAATTGGTATTCGTAGCCATGCTAAAGGAACATTTCAAGAATTAGTTGAAAAACCAGAAGAAGTAAATATGGATACACTTTATGTTGTAAAAAAAGATGATTTTATTGTAAACATCACTTTCGCATGGGAACACGCTATTGCTTTGGCAAGTGATAATGATGATGGGAAATTAGTTTCTCACAGATTTCCAACATACGTTTTTGACAATAATTCACCTGTTTACTATAAATATGTTTTCTGTCAAGATTTGTTTAGGCAAAGGTTAGAATTAATATCGCCAGGTGGTGCAGGTCGAAACCGAGTGTTGAATAAAACTGATTTTCTAAACCTTGAAATCTTTCATCCTCCCCTCCCCGAACAGCAAAAAATCGCAGAAATACTCTCAACACAGGACAAGCTTATAGAATTACAGGAGCGTAAAATAAATCAGCTTAAAACGCTGAAAAAAGGCTATCTGCAAAAGATGTTCCCGAAAAAAGGCTGTAAATATCCCGAACTCAGGTTTAAAGGATTTACTGATCCTTGGGAACAGCGTGAGTTGGGAGAAATATATAGTTTCCAGTACGGAGAGTTCAATAATAATCCAGACAATGGAGGTGTGTATCCTATATATGGAGCTAATGGAATAATAGGTGGATACACAGAATACAACGCAGAGGACTCCGCTGTAATAGGTCACATGGGTGCTTATGCCGGTTATGTTGTTTGGGCTGAAGGGAAACATTTTGTCACGTATAATGGCACTATTGCAAAGCCTTCAGACAATACCACAGATTCTAAATATGGTTTCTATTTGTTGAGTAGTAAGCAGATATATAGGATATGTGCAGGAAGTGGACAGCCGTTTGTATCATATAACGATTTAAATAACATAGATGTGGTTATTCCAAAGGCGAAAGAAGAACAGCGTAAAATTGGAAACTATTGTTCGCATCTCGATTCTCTTATCACCCTTAATCAGCGTAAGCTTGATGAAGAAAAACAAAAGAAAAAGGCTCTTATGCAGTTACTATTAACAGGAAAGGTGAGGGTGAAATTATGAATGAACTTGAAAAGCATATTCAGCATGAAGCTATCAAGAGCATGTTGAAACAAGCAATTGATAACAACCCTTATTTAAATTGGGTTGAAAAAGAACAGCAAAAATCACGGATAGATTCTGCGGCTGCTGAGGCTGACAGAATTGAGAATATGTTATCCCTTATCAAATATTTAGGGCTATGATAATATGAAAGGAGTTTAATATGATTGAAGAAAAGTCTGCTAATGCCAAGAGCGCAAGAGAAAAAGAAATTGAATCAATAAAAAACAGAAAGATCCGTATGGCTATCTGTTACGATTTCGATAAAACACTCTCCCCTAATGATATGCAAACCTTTACACTTATACCATCTTTTGAAATTGATGAAGACATTTTCTGGGCTGAATCAAATAAGCTGGCAAAAGAAAACCTGATGGAAACCAATCTTGCGTGGATGTATCAGCTTTTAAGTTATTCAAGATTTAAAAAGAAATCAATTCGTAAAGAATATTTCCGAGAAATCGGAAAAGATGTAAAGCTTTATAAGGGTGTCGATAAATGGTTTGATAGAATGAATGACTATGCTGAAAAACAGGGTATCATTCTGGAGCATTACATAATTTCCTCAGGACTTAAGGAAATTATTGAAGGAAGCGTTATTGCAGACAAATTCAACCGAATCTACGCATCGTCTTATTACTATACTCCCGATGGAGTGGCAGAATGGCCTGCACAAGCTGTAAATTACACTAATAAAACTCAGTTTATTTTCAGAATTGCCAAAGGTGTATTTGAAGAATACGACGATAAAGTAAACGATTCTATGCCTGATAACAAGTTATACATACCATATGAGAATATTGTTTATATAGGCGACAGTGCGACTGACATTCCATGTATGCGACTTGTAAAAAGTAAAGGCGGTTTTTCGATAGGTGTCTACGATCCTGAAAAAGATATGCGTAAAAAAGTGTATCAGCTTTTCAACGATGGCAGAATCAACTCGTATGCACCAGCAGATTATTCTTCACGTGGTGAACTTATGCAGTATGTGAAAAAAATAATAGACTCGGTTGCTGCTAAAGAAAAAATGAAAACTGAGCAATTGATATTAAATGTTGATGCTTCTTTCTATAATTCTATAAAGGCTATGGAGCAAATGTACGAACTCACTAAAACAGAGACTCCTAAAAATATGAAAAAAGAAATGGAAGAAAGTATTAAAGCGATGAAGGAGTTTATTCCTGGGAATGTTGATTAATATGAAAGTGTTTGTATGTAATTGTTTAATATGCGAAAGGCGGTAATTCAATGAAGAGAGATATGGAGTTAATTAGAAAAATACTCTTTAAAATAGAGGAAGAGTATGTTAGTACAGCTTTGTTTAATCTTGCTATAGATGGTTATGAGTTTAACTCTGTTGCATATCAATGTAAATTACTTTACGAAGCACACCTTGTTGATAATTATAGTGCTAAATATGGTGATAATACTATCTACGCATTTGTAGTTGGTGGGCTAACATGGGAAGGACATGATTTTCTTGATAAAATTCGACAGGACACTATCTGGAATAAAACCAAGGAAACCATAACACAAAAGGGCTTGCCAATGATTATTGATGTCATTAAAGATGTAGCAACAGGAATTGTATCTTCTATGGCAGAAGGTGCAATTAAAGGCTTATTAAAGTAACAGGTGTTATTATGAAGAAGATTGACTTACATATACATACTGTTAAAACTATCAGTGATGCTGATTTTGAATTTAATATGGAATCGTTAGTTGAATATGTCACATCAAAGAATATAGATGTGATAGCAATAACTAATCACAATCTGTTTAATAAATCTCAGTTTCAAAAGATTTGTGATGCGTTGCCAGACACCGAAGTCTTTCCAGGAATCGAAATAAATATTGGCAGATTCAGTTCAGGGCATCTTTTATTGATTGCTTCGAGAAATAATTTATTAGACTTTGAGAATAAATGTAAAGAAGTTCAAGATAAAATTATTAGTCCTCAAGAGTTTATAACACTTGAGGAACTTAAACAAATATTCGGAGATTTATCAGAGTATCTCCTGATACCTCATATGAGTAAAAATCCGCATATGGATCGTGTGTTAATTGATGAATTAGATGCCTATATTTGCTGTGGCGAAGTTGCAAGTATTAAAGATTTTATTTATCATGCGAAGTCTACCAGCGAATTAACTCCTGTTATATTTAGTGATTTTAGAGCTAAAAGGGTGTCAAATAACAATTATCCTGTAAGACAAACCTATATTGATGTTGGTAATACTTCACTAAACGCAATTAAAGCTGCACTTGCAGATAAAAACAAGGTCAAACTATCTGAAAAAGAAGGCAATAGAATAGTGCAAATATTGGATAATCTTGAAATCTCCACTGGTCTAAATGTTGTTATTGGTGAACGAGCTTCTGGAAAAACTTTTACTGTAGATGAAATATCTAAATGTGTTGATAAGGTCAAGTACATTAAACAATTTGAGCTGTTGGAAAGTGAGCCGGAAAAAGCAGCAAGAGTATTCGAAGAAACCTTAACAAATAAAAAAAGTGATATAGCGTCAAAATATCTAAAGCCTTTTTCGGATGTAGTAGATGAAATTGTTGATATCTCTATCGAAGATGATGAGAAAAACATTGAATTATATTTGAGCTCGTTAAAAAAATATGCTCTTGAGTCTGAACGAGCTGATGTTTATTCTAAATGTAAGATGTTTATGGAAGATAAATATCAGATATCTAAAGATGACCGAACTCAGGAAGTAATAAAAGCTGTATTAACTCTTATTGAAAACATTGAACACCAAGAGATAATAAATAAGCATTTAAAAAGAAAAAATCTTACTTCTCTGTTACTTGAATTAATTGAAAAACATCGTGAAAAAATGCTGGAAATAAAGAAAAAAGAATTGTGTAATGAGATAATTGATGCTACAAAACAAAAGCTAAAAAGAAAATCTGCATCTCAGAGCGTTCCTGAGTTGAATCTATATGATATAGCAATAAATAAAGCAAAGATACATAAATTTGAGGCAATAGTAAACCAGCTTAAAAAAACATGTATTATAACTAATCAGAATATCGAAGATTTTGTATTTGAAGTAAAGAAGGAAAAGTTTAATGGTGCAGGAGAATTGAGAAATCATAGTAAGACTATCGAGAAATTTTCCGATGCGTATAAAAAGTATAATTCACCTTATGAATATCTTCAGAAATTAAAAGAGATTAGTGGAGTGCCGCGAAGTAATTATCATGAATACTTCGTAAATATTAAATACAGTATTCTCAATAATTATGGTAAACCTGTATCTGGCGGAGAAAGAGCAGAATTCTTATTATTACAAAAAATCAATGAGGCATCAAATTATGATATGCTAATTATAGACGAACCTGAATCTTCATTTGATAATTTGTTTCTAAAAAATAAGGTTAACAAAATTATAAAAGATATTTCAGAACATATGCCTGTAATAATTGTTACGCATAACAGTACAGTTGGTGCATCAATTAAACCTGATTTCTTGATTCATACCAAACGATTTATTACAAATGAAAAAGAACTCATCTATAAAGTTTACTATGGTTACCCTAATGATAAAGAATTACACAGTATTGACGGCGAAGTTATAAATAATGCCAATGTGACAATGAATTGTTTGGAAGCTGGAGAAGAAGCTTATAATGAGAGGAGAAACAACTATGATTTACTTAAAAATTGAAAGCTCACAAGCCTCATATATAGATGAGAATGGTAATATATGCCCCATAACGAATATCGATAAAAAAGGATTACTAAACTTAATTAATAAAGCACTTGACGAAAGTGTTACTTTTGAAATGGATGACCCTGAAAAATCCAATATTCCAAATGAAGCACAAAAAATCATATATGAGAATATATACAATAAAATAAACGATTTGATTTCAAACAGAGATACTATTATCAGCGAAATATCAAACTTATATAAAGAAGAATATAGTAAATATTCAATCGATGGTGATGATTATGAAAAATGACGCATATCTCGAAGATAACATAAGCAAATACCCCGCAATTGAATTACTGCGTAAACTCGGCTACAAATATATTTCCCCCGAAGAATGTGAAGCACAGCGTGACGGACTGTATAACGTAATTCTGAAAGATGTTCTCCGCAGTCAGCTCAGCCGCCTTAACAGCTATTCTTTCAACGGCAATGAGTATAAATTCTCTGCCGAAAACATTGAAAGAGCAATTGATGATATTGATGAACCTCTTGCGGATAATCTTGTTGTGTCAAGTGAAAAAATCTATAATGATATTATGCTTGGTCGAAGCTATCCCGAAACGCTCCCAGACGGCAGAACGATAAACTTCAATATGAAGTACATCGACTGGAATGACATAACAAATAACGTCTTTCACGTTACGGAGGAGTTTACAGTACATAGTGCAGACCGTCAGCATGATACTCGCCCCGATATTGTTCTTTTTGTCAACGGTATCCCATTTGCTGTGATAGAGTGCAAGGCTCCTACAATTTCCGTGGAGCAGGCTGTTGAGCAGACTATACGCAATCAGAAGCAGAACTATACTCCACAGCTTTTCAAGTTCGCTCAGATAGTTGCTGCAACCAATAAGAACTCCGTTAAATATGCAACAGCAGGAACAGCTAAAAAGTTCTGGAACGTATGGCGTGAAGAAGATACAGAATGGTGTGACGGACTGCTTGCACAGCACATCACAGACAGAAGCATAACTCAGCAGGACAGGGATATTGTATCCTTGCTTACTCCGCAGCGATTAATGGAGCTTACAAAGTATTTTATTGTTTTTGATGCGAATATTAAGAAAATCTGTCGTCATCAGCAGTTTTTTGCTATACGGAATATCATAAAAACAGTTAATACAGATGATGAAAACGGCAATCGTCAGAGCGGTGTTATATGGCATACTCAAGGCAGCGGAAAGTCATTGACAATGGTAATGCTTGCAAAGTATATCCTTATGGAATTGACAAAACATCATCCAAAGGTTATTATTGTTACAGACAGAAAAGACCTTGATAATCAGATTGCAAAGACATTCGCACATACACGTTTGTCACCTGCCAAAGCTACAAGCGGAAAACATCTTGTGGAGCTTATTCAAAGCGGTAAAGCTGATGTTGTTACAACTATTATAAACAAGTTCAATACTGCTGAAAATCAGAAAATCAAAATCAATGACAGGAATATATTTGTTCTTGTAGATGAAAGTCACCGCAGTAATTATGGCTCTCTTGCAGCAAAGATGAGAACTGTATTTCCATGTGGCTGTTATATCGGATTTACAGGTACTCCGCTTATGAAAAAGGAAAAGTCCACAGTAGGACGATTTGGCGGAGGCGATTACATCCACAAATACACCATAAAAGATGCTGTTGACGATAAAGCGATAGTACCGCTTATTTATGAGGGCAGATTTGTAGATCAGAAGGTCGATGAAGAAAATATTGATCTTTGGTTTGAGAAAACAACCCGACGCTTGAACGAGCGTGAACGTGAAGATCTGAAGCAAAAGTGGAGCAGTATTAAGCGTTTGACCTCAACTGATGCAAGAATACGCAGAATTGCTCTTGATATTGAAGAACATTTCACAGACAGCATAAAAAACACAGGCATGAAAGCCATGCTTGCAACTAATTTCAAGCGTGATGCTGTTCGCTATCTTGAAGTATTTGAACAGCTTGGCTCACTTAACTGTGCGGTTGTCATATCATCTCCGGATATGCGTGAAGGCGAGGAAGATATACTATCTGAAACCGATAATAAGGTTATCGCATTCTGGAATAAAATGATGAAGCAATATGGGGATGCTGATACTTATGAAGAAACAATAAAGAATAAACTCTGTGACGGTGAAATAGATATACTTATCGTTTGCAGTAAGCTTCTTACAGGCTTTGATGCACCGGTGTGTCAAGTGCTTTACATCGACAAGGAATTGAAAGAGCATGGGTTGTTACAAGCTATCGCACGTACAAACAGACTATATGAAGGCAAGGATTTCGGACTGATTGTAGATTATCGTGGACTCATTCAGAAACTTGATACTGCTATGAATATGTATAGTGGTGCAGGGCTTGAAAACTATGAAGGAGCTGATCTTTCGGGAGCTATTGTTGATGTAATTACCGTAGTCGGTGAACTAAGAGAAGCTTATTCTCAGCTTTGCGATCTTTTTATTGGTGTAAAGAATAAAAACGACACAAATGAATACGAAGATATATTAGCTGATGAGGATTTGCGAAACGACTTTTATAATCTTCTGTGTAAATTCGGAAAGGCTCTTGCTATCGTAGTTAATTCTGAAAAAGCATATGAAGCTGTTCCTCGTGATGAAATTAACAGATACAAGTCTGAATTTATAATGTTCTCAAAAATCAGAAAATCGGTTAAACTTAGATATGCAGATGCTATTGATAACAAGGAATATGAGCCTATAATGCAGAATCTTCTTGATCAAAATCTTTCTGTAACAGGACTTAAAATAATAGCGACTCCTGTTGATATACTTGATTCCGATGGACTTGAAAAACAGCTTAATGAACTTGGTACTGCAAGATCAAAAGCTGATGCTATACGTTCAAGAATGACTAAAAGTATATCGGAAAAATACGATGAGAATCCAGCTTATTATGATAATTTCTCAAAGAAAATCAAAGAAGCTCTTGAATTATACAAGAAACAGGTTATAAGCGAAGCTGAATATCTTGCAAAAATGACAAAGATAATGGAAGAATTCAGAAGCGGAAAAACAGAACTTAAATATCCTGACAGAATAAAAGATAATGTTCACGCTCAAGCATTTTACGGTGTGGTTTCTGCTATACTTGATGAAGTTATACCTCTCTCCGATAACAGAGATGCTGTTGCTGCTTTGTCTGCTGAAATAACAGAAATCATCAAGGAATATAGCAAGATTGACTGGACTTCTAACACTGATATTCATAAAAAGATTTCACACGCACTTGATGATATACTGTATGATTACAGCGACAATAATGGTTGGAATCTTAGCTTTGAAACAATGGACAAAATAATTGACAATGTAAAAACCATTGCACTCAGGAGGTTCTGATGAAAGCAATATCAACTGAAATAAGAAAAGTTAGGAATAACAGCGGAGAAATAACATTCACTTTTGAACGTAAAAACATTAAGAATATAAATCTCAGGGTACGTCATAACGGAAGTGTATATGTATCAGCTCCAAAATCTGTGTGTGAAGAGAAAGTAGATGCTTTCGTTCTAAGCAAATTTGATTATATCCGTAATGCACTTGATAATTTCAGTAACAATGATAAAACTAAAACAGAGTTGCAGTATGTAAGCGGAGAAAACGTTACTTTTCTTGGGAAAAATATGCGTATTAATGTTGTTAAAGATAGTAGAGAGTATGTTAACTGTGATGGTGTTTATGTATATATTCATGTTAAGCGGCCAGACTACTATAATCGTAAAAAGAATCTTCTCAATAAATGGCTTGATGAACAAAGCGATATTATATTTAGTGAAATAATGCAGAAAGTTCATTCAAAGTTTGGTGCATATAATATTCCTTTTCCACAGTTGAAAATAAGAAATATGACTTCACGTTGGGGAAGTTGTCAGCCGTACAAAAGTATCATAACTTTGAATAAACGTCTTATAGAAGCTCCTAAAAATTGTATAGAATACGTATTCTACCACGAGTTCTGTCATTTTGTACATCCAAATCATTCAAAACAGTTTTATGAACTGTTGCAAATAATGCTTCCGAATTGGCAAATAGTAAAGATATCCCTTGAGAATACTTTAATTAACAAACCTTATATATAATTAGGAGCAGGCTCGATCGTCTGCTCCACATCAATGCTATTTTAAGTTTAGAATTCAAAACCATTTTCACAGAAAATCGAGTAGGGCGGAATGAACCGCCCTGTTTGATTCCATTTCAGGCAGGCTCTTTTTACCGGGCACTTTCCATGGGCAGTCAGCGGCAAGGTGTGGATATTCCCTGCGGTTCAACAGCGGCAAGTGTGCGGTTTTGTAACCGTTACCGTTCGGTTTTAAGTCCGTGCAGTTGCGGTTTTGCGGTCGGTATATACAATGACCTCTGCTGACTTCTCATAGTTCGTTGTTACTACAGATTTCTCTGCCTATGAGACCTCACGGGATAAACCAATACTCTTTCCTCGTCTACCTGCCTGATTTACGCATTAAGGTTACGGTTACCTTTTGGACTTCATTGCTCTAAGCCAACTCATCCGCTTAATACGCCTTAGTATCAGGTTTCTGTTCGTCAGGCTACGATTTCGCTATTGCTTCTTCTCTCCCACACCTCACGATGTAAAACTTGCAAGTCGCTCTAAAGTTCGTCGGTAACTACGCCTCAGTGGACTTTCACCACAGAGCATTGATATGCCCATCATACTACAAAAAGGAGCAGGCTCAATCGCCTGCTCCACATCAATGCTATTTTAAGTTAAGGGGTCAATAAGGGGTCAAAACCAATTTCATAGAAAATAATAAATCCTCGAAATGGCTATATTTCGAGGATTTTCT
>JAZSPM010000032.1:0-3185 GCA_045537455.1 Candidatus Ornithomonoglobus sp.
ATATTTATTTTTGGAATATTCATAAAAACGGTTTCTGTCAATGTTCTTTTCTTTCACAATCTCTTCAATTTCAATTCTACTCCAATATCGTGCAGGCTTATTTTTTAAGTTTTTTCTCCATTCTTCCAACACAAACACCTCATTTGTCAAAAAACGAATTGACTCCAAATTCTAAATTCCCGATTCGTTCGACCTATCATATTATACCACATTTTTACAAAACTCTCTAATTAAATCATTATGAAGTGTAGTTTTTATTGATTTACAGCTATAAGCTATACCTTTAACATGATATTCTTTCCTGAATCTGTAGTTACTTCAATAAATTCTGAATCTATTTGTTGGATATTTTCAACCCATATGGTATTTTCATCTCGTCCCCATTCTTTCCATTGTTTTGATGAAACATTTCTTTGATATTCAGAAAATGGATCCTGAAGATAATAAATTATTATTCCCTCCCCACCAACTAAACTAAAAGTTTCATCTTCTGATATTAAAGCAACACAAGGATCACCGTAAAAATCACCAATAATAATAGTCTGATTTCTATTCTTTATTTCAAGATTAACCGTTTCGTATTCGCTTGTTATTATATAATTCCTGCTTTCTGCTAATTTTATCATGATTCATCCTTTTAAACACTTCAATTTCCGTATGCTCTTAAATTTTCCCTCTCAATATGCGTTTCCAGATCCGCATATCTTGTAGGAATTGGAATATGGCTTTCTTTCTCAACAAGTGACATTGTTATTTTTGTTGCAGTATCAAGAGAAATATTGTTGCCAATTGAAATAAATACTGGTTTTACATCGCTATGAGTGCGCAGTACTCTGCCATATACTTGTTCATTTATGATAATATCCGTAAAACTTCCTGCTGTCTTTTCAGGTTCTGTATAATCCGTTTTCTTATCTACCCTGAAATAAGTTTTTGCAACTCCTATTGTTGGTTTATTCAGATAAAATGAAGCATGAGTTGCGATTCCCATATTTCTTGGATGAAGAAAACCATTGCCGTCAAACATATAAATATCAGGCTTATTTTCCAATAATTCTACTGTTTTCTGCACAAGCGGAAGTTCACGAAATGCAAGAAATCCAGGCATATACGGAACCTCTATTTTGCCGCTATAATGCTTTTTTTCAATAATCTGATGTGTATTGTAATCAATAACAACTATACAGCAAACCGCCATTTCCTCGTCATTTTCATTTTTCCAATAGGCAAGATCAACACCTGCAATCAATCTGATTTCGTTTACATCAAAATCGTCCTCAGTATTTATTCTACCTCTGAGTTCATTTTGCTGTTGTAAAAACTTTTCCTGCATTTCGTTTATTTCCATTTCCTATCATCCTCCCCTTTTTATGTATTTATAAGGCTTATTATTACACATCACCTTTTCTTATAATATTACCATTCTCGTCGTATTCTATAAATTTTTTATGTAGTCCATGGTCGGTTATTTCTGTAACTCCGCTGATTTTTCCATTTCTAAACCATTTGATGATTAATGTTTTATTGGAGTCTTTGTCAAAGCTACTATATTTTGAAACACGACCATTATCATAAAATCAACGTTTGTGCCTTCTTCATATCCGTCTTTATAAAAACTATACCCTAATATATTACCATTCGGATACAATTCGTAAAGCAATCCTGTAAATGGTGCTTTTTTTCCGTTTTCAGTAGTATAAAATAGTCTTTCGTAGTGATTAATTCCGTTTTCCCAATATGATTCAAACAAAAAGTCTGATTCAACATAAAAATACCCATGCTCTTTTACATATTCTTTTGATAAAACTTCTGGTTTAAAATCAAGATTCATTATAATATCACCTGCTCCAGTAATAGTTGGACTTGTCCGTTCATTTCCGTTTTTTTATTTATATTATAGCACATCTGCTTTTTTATTGCAAGATTTCATCAAAATTTCAAAGACTGCTTATATATAAAATACCGCCTGTGGAGTGAACCACGGGCGGTCGTCTGTAATATTTGGATTGTGTAAATTGGAATTTGTCAATCTAACAAACTGAAAGTTGACGAACCCTTTTTTAAAGAATACCATCACGCATGGGACATTCACTTCTACATTTATTACAATCAACAGTATCAAATCCTCTTGCTGTGTTGCCATAGGTATTCTGTCTACATTTCTTTTGTACAACAAAATTATCTTGTATTGCCAATACAGGACAGGAATCTAAACATTTAGTACATCCGGGGATGCATATATTTTTACAAAACGGGTCGCTTTCAAAATCCACACTGGTTAAGATAGCACCTAGTGTAAGTCTGTTTCCGTATTCCGAATTAAGCAACAAACCACTTTTACCAATCTGACCGATTCCACAGGCTACTGCCACATGTTTCATTGATAATAACCCTTTTCCTGTCATGGTTTCCGCTTCCCAATATTCATAAGGGCCATCCGAAGGAATTGGTACACATATTTCATTATATTCCTTCTCGATGATTTTTGCTGCCGAGAAAACGATTGAATCTACTTTGTGTACTACATCTGCATTAAAATGTCCGTATAACAGTCTTGGTTCAACTCGAAGAAGCCCTTTGGGAAGTGCTATACCTACTGCAATCACAGATTTACAATCCGGGAATAAATCTATGGGGCGAAAATTTGTCGGTGCTTCCGCAAACCGCTCTACTCCTCCGAATCCACATACATCAGCACCCAAATCTAATATTTTTTCTCTTATTGCTTCTTTTCTAACCATACAACTCTCCTCAAACTTCTTATTTATCAATCACTTTCTTACACCTAAATGCAAACTGCTCAAAAAGTATCGGTAAACTCTCAACTAACTTTTTCTTTTTTTCAGGATTTGGTATTTCCATACAACACTCCAATATCAGATTGTCCTGGCATTGAGCAAAGTAAGCTATACGATATACCTTTTTATTTTTCATCTGCGCATGGAATTTAAATATTCCGTATTCTTTTTGAGTTACTGTAATCTCGTCGGCTTCACCATATGCACTGAGCCAATCTGAATATATCGTATCTTTGCTTAAATCGCCATATATCTCAGGGGCAACTGTAAGGGCAAAATACGCAGATGCCTGATCTGACTTTTTAGTAATGTATGAGTATAACTGATATACTTCACTCATTCCATTATCTTCATAGTCAACAAAATGATCATCACTTGGAGCTGTTA
>JAZSPM010000002.1:0-18472 GCA_045537455.1 Candidatus Ornithomonoglobus sp.
GAGGGCGCCCTTGACATGCTCGCATTTTTATGTTATATTGTAGCTGAGGGATAAAATCCTGAAATGTGGATTTTACCCCTCAAAAAAACTTAGATTATATTATCATTTTGGAGTTTACACAAAATCAGGGACATCCCCAAAAATAAAGGAAGATGAAAATCTTCCTTTATTTTTTGTCTATATACTTTTTTACTTTCGAATATATTTCTTCATGAATATCTTCTATTGAACGTATTCCGTTTTCATTTACACACGAAATAATATCCCAATTATATTGCTTTGCAGCAAACAATGCATTGTCATAGCTTTTTTTCAGATATGCACTGTCACTCTCATGAATATCCTTTTGTGATTCGCCTGTTATCTTGTTAGCTCTTTCCTTCATAAGCTTTGCACCCCATTCAGGAGGCATATCAAGAAATACCGTTATATCAGGTTCAGGCAAAGCAAGCTTTTTATATTCCAAATCAAAAAGCCAATCAAGAAATTCTTTTTTTTCTTCTAAATCCTCTATTTTTCCGGCTTGATGTATCATATTTGAAGAAACATATCTGTCAGCAATTATCAGCTTTCCAGATTCGTAATCCTTGCCCCAATCAGTTTTATATGTTGCATATCTGTCTGATGCAAAGAATGTAGACGCCGCATATGCATTAACGTCCTCGGGCTTAGTTCCAAATTCTCCACCAAGATACATTTTCACAAGCGTCGATGATGGATTATCATAGGCAGGAAATGAAATTAAGCGAATATCATATTCAGCTTCAAGCCTTTTTAAAAGCAACTCGGTTTGAGTTTGCTTACCGCTTGCGTCAACTCCGTCCACTGCAATCAAAAATCCCATTTATTTATCTCCATCCTGCTTATATTTTTTTCCTTTTGTAATAACTGTTGCGGCGAATTTAGGTAAATCCATCATACGTCCTATTCTCCGCGGCTCTTTTGCTAAACGGTAAAACCATTCCATTCCGATTTTACACCAGAAATCAGGAGCTCTCTCTACCCTGCCTGCAAACACGTCAAGGCTTCCGCCGATTCCCATTGCAACTTTTACGTTAAGCTCATCCTTGTGAGTATTTATCCATTTTTCCTGCTTAGGAGCACCAAGACAAACAAAAACTATATCAGCACCTGAATCATTAATCTGCTGTACTATTTCATCCTCGTCTTCGGGCTTAAAATAGCCGTTTCGTGTGCCTACGATGTTTAATTCCTTATATTCTTTTTTAAGATTTTCAGCTGCTTCTTCTGCAACGCCCGGTTTTCCGCCGAACAAAAACAATTTATGGTCAGTATAGTTTAGTTTTTCAAGAACTAATCTTGCAATATCGTACCCTGCCGCACGCTCACTTATCGGCTTTTTCAGAATTTTTGAAGCGTAAACCACACCAATTCCATCTGCCGTAAGCAAATCAGCGTTATTCAATATTTCACAAAACTCTGCGTCACGGTATGCCTCCATAATTATTTCCGAATTAGGTGTAAAAACAGAATGGAGTCTGTTTTCGTTAAAGAATTCCATTATACGGCTTGCAGCCTGTGGTATGGTTACCATATCAACCTTAACGCCTAAAATATTAACCTTATCCATAATGACCTCTTTTCTTATCTTTCATTAATAGGCTTATATTCTCTTGATTTTATAAGTGATTTATATGCAGGACGTATTATTCTTGAACATCCCAAGGTTTCTTCTAATCTGTGTGCACACCAGCCTACAGTTCTTGACATAGCAAATAGCGGCGTAAACATATCATCTGATATTCCAAGCATTTTATAAACAAAGCCTGAATACATATCAACATTTGCACACATAACCTTATTATTGTTTTTAACCTCAGCAAATACTCCCGGAGTAAGCTTTTCTATTAGCTTATACAGATTAAATTCCTTTTCAAATTCAGGCTTCTGATTTACAAGTCTTTCTGCTCTTTCTTTTAACAGCACGCATCTTGGGTCACTATAGGTATAAATAGCGTGTCCCATTCCATAAACAAGACCTTCTCCGTCAAAAGCTTCTTTGCGAAGGATTTTTGCAAGATACTCTCTTACTTCGTTTTCATCTGCCCAATCCTTAACATTAGCCTTTATATCCTCCATCATCGCCATAACCTTGGCATTAGCACCACCGTGCTTAGGTCCTTTTAACGAGCCTATAGCCGCTGCAATAGCACTGTAGGTATCAGTTCCTGATGACGAAACAACTCTTGTTGTAAAGGTCGAGTTATTACCGCCTCCATGTTCAGCATGAATCATAAGAAGAACATCAAGCATTTCTGCTTCTTCACGTGTATATTGATTATCAGCTCTTAGCATATACAAGAAGTTCTCTGCCGTTGACAGCTTTGGTTGTGGTGCATGAAGGAATAAGCTATTACCGTCATGATAATGACTCTTTGCCTGATAACCGTAAACTGCCATAACAGGAAGTCTTGCAATAAGCTCAATAGACTGACGAAGCATATTACCCGCACTTACTTCGTCGGGATTATCATCATAAGAATATGTTGCCAAAACACTTCTTGCCATTTTATTCATTATGTTCGTGCTTGGTGCTTTTAAAATCATATCCTCTGTAAAGCCTGCAGGAAGTGTTCTGAGGTTTCCGATAAGACGTGAAAATGTATGAAGCTCATCCTTTGTCGGGAGATTTCCGAATAAAAGCAGATATACTACTTCTTCAAATCCGAAACGGTTTTCTTTTTCTGCATTACGAACCAAGTCCGTTATATCGTATCCTCTGTAACGCAAGTGACCTTCTGCCGGAATTTTTTCGCCGTCATCAATATAATACCCCGTAACAGTACCGACCGATGTAAGACCTGCAGTAACACCAGTTCCGTCGTCATTTCTCAAGCCTCTTTTTACTCCGTACTGTTTAAATGTTTCTCTTGGGAATGGAGTATACATACCCTCAGCCTTACGCTGAAAACGTTCCTTTAATGCTTCTCTTTCTTCATGCGTTAACATAGTTTATCAATTCCTTTCATTTGCAAAGCTGTTTGCTGTTAAATCAGACTTATCTGCGAATCCTCTTTTTTTAGATAGCTTCCTGCTGCCGGTATATTCTTTGTTGTATAATATTTAAGATTATCAAGTCCGCTTTCTTCTGCAAGAGTTACCTTTATCAGCTTTGCACCCTTTTTCTTTATTGTCATTACCTGTACTCCCTGTGTGCTCTTTGTAGCTTTAAGAGGGATTTTTTCTGTGTTAAGGCACAGAACCTTATTGTTATCGGTCATAGCGACAATCTGTACATCTTCGGTAATGAATTTAATATCACATACAGGTGATTTATCACTGTATGCTCCGATAAGCTTTTTACGATTTGTTTTAGTTTCGTAATTTTTAAGCTCAACTTTTGCCATTTTACCGTTCTCAAATGAGAACAGCATCATGCCCTTATAATCGGTTGTTACTACAGTATACAATATTTTTTCGTTTTCGTCAAGCTGTAATAATCCGGGCAGATACTCACCCATTGCACTTACTTTACCGTCCGGCAAATCAAAGGTTTTCGTTTTGTATACATTGCACTTATTTGAGAAGAATAGTAATTCGGAAATATTTGTAGTTTCTATTTCCTGTGCAACAAAGTCATCTTCCTTTAATTTGTGTTCCGTAGTAGTTGACCTTAACGATACTGCACTTACTTTCTTGATATAATTTTCTTTAGTAAAGAAAATTGTAAGAGGATAATCCTCAATGTGCGCTTCTTCATTATATACAACAAGCTCATCATCAGCAACAAGAGTTGTCTTTCTGTCCTCGCCATATTTCTTTGCGATATTTTTAAGCTGATCCGCAATCAGCTTTTTAACAGCTTTATCACTTTCAAGTATTCTGTTAAGTTCTTCTAATTCTTCTATAAGCTTTTCGATTTCTGATGTACGGTTTAAAATATATTCCTTATTCAGGTTTCTCAGCTTGATTTCAGAAATGTATTCTGCCTGAATACGGTCAATCTCGAAGCCTTCCATTAAGTTTGGTACAACGTCCTGCTCACGTTCTGTATGACGTATAATTGAAATCGCCTTATCAATATCAAGCAAAATCTTTTTAAGACCTGTAAGCAGGTGAAGCTTTTCGCTCTTTTTATTAATATCGTATCTTATGCTGTTCTTTATACATTCACTTCTGAACATAACCCATTCATTAAGGATTTCTTTTATTCCGAGCACCATAGGTCTGTTCTTTATAAGAACATTAAAGTTACAGCTGAACGAATCCTCAAGAGGAGTCATCTTAAAGAGCTTTAACATCAATTCGTCAGGATCAATGCCACGTTTTAAATCAAGAGTTATTTTAAAACCGTCAAGACCTGTTTCATCACGAGCATCTGATATTTCTCTTAATTTATTTGCCTTTATCAGCTCCATTATTTTTGATATAATAGCTTCTGATGTGGTAGTATAAGGTATTTCAAGAATTTCAATGCAGTTGTTCTTTTTATCATACTGATACTTAGAACGCATTTTGAAGCTACCTCTGCCCGTTTCATAAATTTTCTGCATTTCCTCTTTATTATAGATGATTTCTGCTCCCATAGAAAAATCAGGTGCAGGCATAATTTCTATAATATCAACCTTTGGATTTTTCAGATAAGCAATAGTCGCTTCGCATACCTCACGCAAATTGAATGAGCATATATTACTTGCCATACCAACGGCTATACCCTGATTCGGATTTACTATAATATTCGGAAATGCCGCCGGAAGCAATACAGGCTCTTTTAGCTCTCCGTCATAGTTATCAACAAACTCTACGGTATTTTTATTAATATCACCGAAAAATTCCTGACATATAGGCTCAAGTCTTACCTCTGTATATCGTGATGCCGCATAAGCCATATCTCTTGAATACTGCTTACCGAAGTTACCCTGTGATTCAACAAGCGGATGCAAAAGTGCTTCATGACCTCTTGTAAGTCTTACAAGAGTTTCATAAATAGCACCGTCACCGTGAGGATTAAGCTTCATTGTTTGTCCTACAACATTTGCCGATTTTGTAAGCTTACCGCCAAGAAGCCCCATTTTATACATAGTATAAAGCAATTTTCTGTGTGCAGGCTTTAAGCCGTCAATTTCAGGAATAGCTCTAGAAACTATAACGCTCATTGCATATGGCATATAGTTTTCTTCAAGAGTTCTTGTTATAGGTTGCTCACTTATAGGAGCTTCAATTATTATTTCTTCTTCCTTTTTCTTCTTTGCCAAGTTTTTAATTTCCTTTCTATCAGGATATATCAAGCATTTCCATGTATAATCCACCGTTATCAGCTATAAATTCCTTACGGCTTTGGATATTATCTCCCAAAAGCACTTCAAACATAGCCGCTGTACGCTCCATACTTTCAGGAGTTACCTTTATAAGACGTCTTGTTGCAGGATGCATTGTTGTTAAGCTCATCATATCAGGCTGGTTCTCACCAAGACCTTTTGAACGCTTAATATCAAAATCATCTTTATCTTTTGATAAGCCTTCTTCTGCAAGCTTTGAAAGTATAGCTTCTTTTTCACCGTCGTTATAAGCAAAAAGCTTTTCGCCCTTACGCTTTGTTTTCGTTATGCTTATTTCATAAAGCGGCGATTCAGCTATATAAACCTTTCCTGCCTCAATAAGAGTTGGTGCAAGACGGTAAATCATAGTCAGAATAAGCGTTCTTATCTGGAAGCCGTCTACGTCCGCATCGGTACAGATTATGATTTTGTTCCATCTGAGATTTTCAAGGCTGAAGCTATCCACATTCTTATTATGCTTTGACTGAATTTCAACGCCACAACCAAGTACCTTCATAAGGTCGGTTATAACATCGCTCTTGAATATTTTCGGGTAGTCCGCTTTCAAACAGTTTAATATCTTACCTCTTATTGGCATAATAGCCTGGAATGACGGGTCTCTTGCAAGCTTACACGAGCCTAACGCCGAGTCACCCTCCACTATATAAACTTCTCGCTTTTCTACGTCCTTTGAACGGCAGTCAACAAATTTTTCAACTCTGTTGGTAACGTCCATTGTACCTGTAAGTTTCTTTTTTATATCTATTCTTGCTTTTTCTGCATTTTCACGGCTTCTTTTATTTACAAGACACTGATTAGCAATCTTTTCAGCATCAGCCTTATTTTCAATCATATAGACTTCAAGCTGATGACGCAAAAACTCTGTCATTGCATCCTGAATAAATTTATTATTTATAGCCTTTTTAGTCTGATTCTCATAGCTTGTCTGTGTGGAGAAAGAATTTATCACCAAAGCCAGACAGTCTGCAACATCATTGAAGTTTATCTTTGATTCGTTTTTATTATATTTATTGCTCTGCTTTAAATATTGGTCTATTGCATATACAAATGCATTTTTTACAGCCTTATCAGGCGAACCGCCATGCTCAAGAAAGCTTGAGTTATGATAATATTCAAGAAGATTAACTTTATTTGAGAAACAAAATGCAACCTGCATTTTCATTTTATAATCTTCTTTATCTTCACGGTCACGACCTTCACGCTCACACTCCCATGTTTCAACAGTAGTAAAGCCTTCTTCACCTACTGTATCCTTCAGGTAATCCACAATACCATTTTCATAATAATATTCACGCATTTCCATGCCTGTCTCAGTTTCATTATACAAAATGAACTTTAAGCCGGCATTTACCATTGCTTGTTTATTTAATACATCTTCAAAAAACTCAATAGGAATGTTTATATCAGTAAATACTTCTGTATCAGGCCTCCAACGCTGTGTGGAACCGGTACTTGTTGTTCTTACAGGCTCTTTTGTAAGACCGCCGATATTTTCTCCTTTTTCAAAATGGAGCGTATATTTTGTTTTATCTCTGATAACAGTTACATCCATAAACTCACTGCTGTACTGTGTGGCACACGCACCAAGTCCGTTTAATCCAAGACTGTATTCATACATACCGTTTTTGTTGTTGTCATATTTTCCGCCTGCATAAAGCTCACAGTAGACAAGCTCCCAGTTAAAACGTCCTTCTTTTTCGTTATAGTCAAGCGGTATGCCTCGTCCGTTATCCTTTACCTCGATTGATTTGTCTTGAAACAGCGTGACTTCTATAAGATTTCCATATCCTTCACGTGCTTCATCTATTGAGTTTGAGAGTATCTCAAAAAAAGAATGCTCACAGCCTTCAAGTCCATCCGAACCGAATATTACCGCCGGTCGTTTCCTGACTCTGTCCGCACCTTTCAAGCTTGTTATACTATCATTTCCGTAGTCTTGTTTTTTTCTGGGCATAATTCCCTCCGATTTTATATTATTATACTATATTATTATATCTCCAAAAAGGTGTTTTGTCAAACACAGCAATATTACAAAAATATTATTTTAGCTTTACATTTAAAAGAACTGTAGTCCGTTAAACAGACTACAGTTCTTTAATAGTTTATATAATTCAATTCATCGAAGCCTCACCCGCATAGCTGTCAGTACTTCCTGAAGAATTAGATGATTCAGAACCGCTTTCTGAATATCCGCTTCCCGATGTTGGAATATCAGGTTCTGCTATAGATTCATTTCCTGAAGTAGTGCCATTTGAGGATGGTATATCATTTCCGGCACTTGAATTATCGGTAGTCGGCGCTTGATTTGAATTACTTTCTCCCGAAGATGAATTATTCGAATTATCATTTGAACCGCTATTTGGACGTACTATAGTACTTCCCGAATTCCCATTAGGCGTATTGTTTTGCGGGGTATTATCAACATATCCGCTGTTATTTGAACCGCCACCTGATGTAGGACGTTTTGTTGGAGTAACACCAGCACTTGCGCTTGCAGTCGGCATAGGAGATGTTGTTGAATATCCTGCTCCCGGTGATACCGACGGTGATGGTGATGTTGTTGAATCTACGCCCAATCCGCTGTCGTATGTTGCATTACCATAATGGCTTGAGCATCGTGTTTTAGGTTGAGTTCCTGATACAAAGTACGCAGTGGTAGTTCTGCATGATGATTTAGGAAGCTTACCTGAAATTGCACATACTTCTTCCTCGACAAGATTTCCCGGTTTTTCAAGTTCTTTTTCAGGTAAATTCTTATGAATTTTATTCATGACAGCTTTCCATGCAAGAACTGAGGGATTTTGTCTGACTCCTGCTTTAGTTAATGATGCAGGCTGGTCAAAACCAAACCATACAGCACCTACATAATACGGAGTATAACCAACAAACCATTTATCAAAATCATCGTCTGTTGTTCCTGTTTTACCATATGCAGGAATATCCGAATACAGCTTCGCCGATCCACCTGTTCCTACGCTCGAATTAACAACTCCATAAAGCAAATCGCTTGTTATATATGCGGCAGAAGCACTGATTGCCTGAGATATATCTCCTTTATTTTCTAAAATTACATTTCCCGAAGCATCAACTACCTGAGAATATGTGTAAGGTTCAATATATTTTCCGCTGTTTACAAACGTACAGTATGCACCCGCCATATCCATAGGGCTTACACCTTCAGAAAGTCCGCCCAGAGCAAGTGATGAATAGTTTTTATCTTCGTCTATAAGAGGAATATGAAACTTATTCTGCAAATATCCAAATGAGCTTGAAAGCCCTATTTTATCAAGAACCTTAACTGCCGGAATGTTCGCACTACGTGCCACAGCTTCTTTGATAGTCATTTCACCCTTGAAGCCATCATATGAGTTTTTAGGCTTCCATTTATCGTTGCCTATTTCTATTTCTTCATCGACAACAACTTCCATTTCGGTTATTTTTCCAAGATCAAGAGCCGGAGCATAAACAGATAAAGGTTTAAACGCCGAACCCGGTTGACGTTTAGCCTGACTTGCTCTGTTCCAACCTCTTATATCAGTCTTTTCTCCCAAGCCACCTACAAGACCTTTTACTGCTCCTGTATAAGGGTCAACAACAACCATAGCCGCCTGAGCTTTGTAATACGCCTGATCTTCGCCTAAGTCATAGTCACGGTAAAGTCCGAAATTACTTTTATCTTCAAATATTTGTTCCATTGTATGCTGTATATTAACATCAATCGTTGCGTATATTTTAAGTCCTCCGCTATACACCTGCTGAGTCGCAAAATCTGCCGAATACCCTTTTTGCAGTTGTAAATCACGAATTACGTCAGATACAACCTGATCCGAAAAATACGATGTTACATCAGCTTGATTTCTTTTGTATTCATTGCTTGTTATAAGTTCAGAATTTACTGCACGGTAATATTCATCCTGAGTTATTTTACCAAGCTCATACATTTTACCAAGAACAATATTTCGTTTTTCTACGTTTTTATCAGGATGTACTACAGGGTCATATAAAGATGGATACTGAGTAATTCCTGCTATCGAGGCTGCTTCTTCAAGGGTAAGCATACTTGCTGTTTTGTTAAAATACGTATTTGCGGCTGCTTCAACTCCCCAACAGTTCTGAGCAAAGAATACGATGTTTAGATACATAGTAAGTATTTCATCCTTGGTAAGCTCTTTTTCAAGAGCAACAGCTCTCATAATTTCCTTAACCTTTCGGCTTGCTTTATTTTCTTTTTCGCTTGTTATATTTTTTATAACCTGCTGTGTTATTGTTGAACCGCCGTAATCAGACGTTCCTATACCCATTTTTGCAAGCACCCATTTTGCAGTAGCTCCTACAGTACGTTTCAGGTCGAAACCATGATGCGTATAAAAACGTTCATCTTCAATAGATACTATTGCATCCTTCATAACCTGAGGAATCTGTTCGGAATCTACCCATATACGGTTTGTTTCGGACTGTATCTTTTCAAGCTCCTGTGTATTACCGTATTCATCATTATAATAAATGAACGAGGAATAATTTAAAGCAAGATTTTTTATATTCATGTCCTTGATTTCTCTCGAAACCGCAAAATACATTCCGATTGTAACACCCGTTAATACGATAATGCCAATAAGACAAACTGCCAAAAGCGACCTACGGAAAAACTTACGTCTTGCAATTTGTTTTTCGGTAAGTTTTTTCTTGCCTTTTTTACGTTTTCTCCTTCTTGGTGCAGGTGATGAATATGATGATGCATCAGCTTCCCTTTGCTTAGGTGACTCATTTGAAGCCCTGCGTGAAGTGCCTGAGCTTCTGCCTGAGGAACGTGCATCATAAGCTTCCCAGTCAAAATCATTATCATTTGAAGGTCTGCGCCTTCTTCTTTCCTCTGCCAAATATATCCCTCCTAAGATTATTTATATATAAATTTATCTACAGATTCTATACTACCAAGTTATATTATATACTATTTTCCGATATTTTGCAATACTTTTTTAATAATTTCTAAAACACGCGAAAAAGAACCCGTTCTTTAACAAAGAAAAGGTTCTTTTTAAAAATCAAATATTTTTATTCAACAAGCAAAGTAATAATCTCAAAGTTATTTAATTTTACATTTACCTTATTGCTATTGCCTATTTCTTTAATAGGATTTTCCAACATATCGCATAATGATATTTTCTTTGAGTTAAATCCCAGACTAAGCACAGCATCTGTTTTCTTGTTCCATGCCTCGTACATTCTTATAATAATTCCATTTCCTTTTTCAGCCATTTTTACGGTTTCTATTATTGCATTTTCACAATTACATGATACAAGACTGAAGCTTGACGGCAAATCACCGCCACCATTCGCCTGAACCGCTTTCATCGGACGGTTTAACAAATACGCTTCATTTATTGTTCCGCCTTGCTTAAAACTATCTTTATGAGGATAAATAGAATATGTAAATTCATGAACCTCTTTATCGGCTTCGGGATTAGGATATGTTCCGCATTTCAATAATGTCAATGCAATTTCATTACCGTTTGAGCTATATCCGTATTTGCAGTTATTCAAAATACTTACTCCATAGCCTTCTTCGGATAAGTCTCCCCATTTTTGAGCACATACTTCAAATTTAGCAGCATCCCAGCTTGTATTTGAATGATTAGGTCTTTCAACATTACCGAACTGAATTTCATAATTCACCTTATTTGTGTGAATTGTTGTCGGGAATACAGCCTTTAATACAACGTGCTTTTCATGCCAGTCTATTACATTGTTAACATCAATTCTTCGGCTGTTTGTATAAACTGTAATTGTCTGGGCTATTGTTGAGTTCATGTATTTGCGTACAATCTTGAATCCACCATAGCCGCTACCTGTGAAGCTTTCCGATGACAGAACATCATCTATCTTCCACATCTTTTGCTTATAGTAATTTGTGATTTCCCAGTTGTCGTACTGTCTTGGATAATCCTCATATACACAAAGCTGATTTGCAGTTTTGCCCTGCTCAATAACTTCTCTGTTGTTATCCTTATCATAGATTGAGACAATATTCATATTATTATCAAATTTAATTAAATAATGTGCACTGTCTATCTGCTTTCCTTCTGCTTTTACGCTATCTGACCGCGATTTGCTTATAACCTTCCATCCCATTGGCGGAATATTTTCAGCATATGTAAGCGTGTCGCCATTTTCCACATAATCTGATGCTTCAAATGAATTTGGGTTATATACTAAAATTCCTTTTTCAGAAACATTCTCTGCAATAGTTTTTAATTTGTCATTTCTGATACCGCCGATAGTATTATAAATTTCTGCATATTGACGGTCACTTTCGTCATAAACCTCTTTAATTGAAGACCCGGGAATAATATCGTGGAACTGATTTAAAAGTATCGTTTTCCAGCTCTTATACAATTCTGACTCAGGATAAACACCTCCGTTAAGAAGCTTATCAGTAACCGATAAGGTTTCAGTTTCCTGACAAAGGAATTCACATTCTCTGTTATGCTTTTTATTTTTAGCCATTGATGTATATGTTCCTCTGTGGAATTCAAGATACAATTCTCCTACCCATTTTGGTGTGCGTCCTGTTATTTCACAATTTTTATTGAAGCTTTCTTCCAGGCGATTCAGAAAATCACCGGCAAAGCTCATCTGTGCTTTAGGCATTCCTGGAAGTCCGCATTCAAGACGACGTTCATATTCTATCATTTCCTCTGTTGGTCCGCCACCGCCGTCACCGTAGCCAAATGTTACGATAGCTTCGTTACAGTATTCCTTCTGCTGATAACGTCTCCATGTACCAAGATGCATATTAGGATTAACCATTCCGACATAAGTGGTTTGTGCATCATCCGTAAAATCCTTATCACAATTTTGAGCAGTAAGGAAATATGTAAATATCTCTGTTCCGTCAACGCCCTCCCACATAAAGCTGTCACAAGGAAGCTGATTCGATTCATTCCAGCTTATTTTTGATGTTACAAATTTCTCTACACCTGATTTTTTCAAAATCTGAGGGAGTGCCGCACTATAGCCGAAAACATCAGGCAACCATAATATTTTACTGTCAACACCAAACTCATTCTTAATAAATCTCTTGCCGTAAAGTACCTGACGGATAAGGCTTTCTCCCGATGACAGATTGCAGTCAGCTTCGAGCCACATTGCACCTTCAACTTCCCATCTGCCTTCTTTTATTCTCTCTTTTACTTTTTCGTAAAGCTCAGGAGCTTCTTCTTTTAAATACTCATACAGCTGAGGCTGTGATGACATAAATACATATTCGGGGTATCTGTCCATCAAGGTCAAAACAGTTGCAAAGCTTCGCTGAGTCTTTTCTCTTGTCTGATTAAGAGTCCAAAGCCATGCAACGTCAATGTGTGTATGACCAATATAATTTACAATAGCGTCACTGTTTCCGCATTCTTTTTCAAAATATTCTTTCTTCAGATATTCTCTTGCATCCGCAATACTTTTGTAGAAGGCTTCATCCTTATCTCCTCTGAAATCTATTCTGTTACAAGCCTGCTCCAGATGCTTTAATGTTTTTATATGTATATAGTCCTTGCTGTCAAAGCACAAAGTCGCTTCATACGGCACCTGCATATCATAATACAAGTCCTTAACAGGGATATCAATCTCATTTACATTCATCATTACTTCTATGTGCTTATCTATCATTCCAACATAGAAATAAAGCATAATCTTATATTCTGTATCAGGTTCAAGAACTGCCTGACGGTGATTAACGTCTATACCCTGAATAATTTTACCGTTAAGATACAGTAAACCCTGAGGATTAATCGCATCCCACATGCCATCCGAACCGGTAATTACTTCCAATGTATAGTATTTATTCTCTTTTGCCGGCGTTGTTTTTAATTCTGTATAAAACCAAAAATGCTTGTCCTTGCCGTTTACACGTTCATTTCTTTCAAAGCTTTTCCATGTGCTGTCAACAGAAGGAAATTCATTTGTTTTTTTATATTCTGACGGTATACATTTAAGCTCCGGCACTTCATATACCACAGTTTTTGAAAGCTCCTTCAGATTTTCACAGGTTATTTTTATTTTGTCTGTTATAAATTTATCCATAATATCACTCCTTACAGTGTTTTTCTTGATTATATCATAAAAAGAACTATGTATCTACCTTTATTATGACATAATATTCCATGCCGTTATTTTAATACGAATAGCGTTCATACATTTTACGCATATATTCTCTTGGGGATAAATTCATCGTCTTTTTAAATACATAACTGAAATACGATTGTGATGAAAATCCACATTCATACGCAATTTGTGCAATGCTCAAATCCGAGGTGACAAGCAGGTTCACAGCTTTTTTTATACGAATCCCCATAAGATAATCATGAGGCGTCTCGCCCGTTGCCGCCTTAAAGCGATTATGAAAATATATGGGGCTTAGCGAAACCTCAGCGGCTATATCATCAAGACTTAACTGATGCATATAGTTTTCATCAATGTAACGTATTGCCTGTTCAATGATATAATCCTCTTTTGCAGAGAAGCCGTCAAATCTTATAAAAGCATCCTCATATATAAGATGAATAAGCTCAAGCAGTTTACTCTGCAATAATAATTCATCCCCCTCAGGTCCCGGTTCATACAACTCACACATTTCCGTAAATACTTTTTTATATTTTCCGCTGTGCTTTGTTATAAAAAACGAAGGTGCTTTCGTAAGAATTTCATACGCCATTCCCTCGTCAACTATAATATGTGCATAAAAGCATTTAAAGGGCAGCTCAGTATGACGGATCTGCCCCGGTTTTGCACATATTATCAAATCTGTAGTTATGTCAGTATGCTTGTCGTCAATGTATAAAACTCCACCCTTTTCCCTTGGCAGTTCAATTTCAAACATAGACGTTTTACGGTTCTTTGTTACTTTAACCTTATGAACCATTTCGGCATCATATACTCCAACCTTAACTATCTCCGGCAAAACAATATTTTTCATAGCTTATATTGAAGTCTGAATTGCTATCTGCTTTTCGCTTGATTCAAATGCCGCTTCCATAACCTTCATAACTCTGAGTGTTTCTTCAGGTTTTATCACAAGAGGTGCTCCCTCTATTGCATTTACAAGCTGTTCATAAACAGGGTCAAGATTATCTCTTACATCTTTTGGCTCTGTAAGCTCAATAACTTCAACTGTACTTGGGTCTCTCGGTGCCATTGTCTTTGTAGGACCGGCTTTAACCTTTTTTATTTCTGTGCCCCATGTATTATCGTCACAAAGCTTTTTAACAACCTTACCTGTTCCGTCCCAATCAGTAACAACCATTGTACCTTCAGTTCCAAGAACATAGAATCTTGGGTGTGTGATAAAATTATTTGTAGAGATTTCAATATGAGCTGTCAAACCACTCTCAAATGTCATTGTGAGACGGAAGTTATCGTCTACCTCAGGATAATTTATTGAATACATTTTACAAAATACATTCGTAACCTTTTCATTAACCATGTACATTACCTGATCAATAAGATGAACGCCCCAGTCAAACATCATACCGCCGCCTTGAGCCTTACTTGTTCTCCAACCGGCAGGCATACCTCTTGAGCCTTCAACTCTTGATTCAATAACATACGGTTTACCGATAACACCGCTGTCGATTGTACGCCATACATTGATAAAATCTCTGTTATAACGTCTGTTCTGATCAACAGTAAATACCTTACCGCATTCCTTTGCAACAGCCATTATATCCTCAAGCTCGGCACTGTTCATTGTAACAGGTTTTTCGCATATAACGTGCTTTCCTGCTCTTAATGCTTCTACTGCCAAATCTCTGTGTGTTTCGTTTGTTGTAGCAACAAGAACAATGTCAATATCCTTGTCATTCAAAAGCTCTTCCTTTGATGAATAAGCAATATGTCCCTGTTCCTTTGCTACCTCAAGACGCTTTTCGTCTATATCAAAAACACCCTTGAGCTTTACTCTTACATTGCCTTGTTCCAACTGACGGTTATGATTACCCGCCATACCGCCGTATCCTATTATGCCGAGATTGTAAATTTTATCCATTATACCCACCACATTTCTCCTGCGTTTTCATATATAAGTACATTCTTCAGGAACGAAACTGCTTTTTCAAGTCCTTCCTTCGGTGACATCAAGCCATCTTCGTGTTCAATACTGATTGCACCGTCATATCCTACAGCCTTTAGTGTGCTTATGATATTGTTCCACACTTCAGCATTGTGACCATAACCAACAGTTCTGAATACCCAGCTTCTGTTAAGAATATCGCCGTAACCCTTTGTATCAAGAACACCGTTTGCTGCTGTATTTGCATCATCAATCTTTGTATCCTTTGCGTGGAAATGATGAATTGCATCTCCGCCAAGATACTTGATTGCCGCACACGGGTCAATTCCCTGCCAGAACAAGTGGCTTGGGTCAAAGTTAGCTCCGATAATATCGCCAACTGCATTTCTTAATTTCATTAATGTCTCAGGATTATATACACAGAATCCCGGATGCATCTCAAACGCAATCTTCTTTATCCCGATTTCCTTAGCCATTGCAGCCATTTCTTTCCAGTAAGGAATAAGAACTTCATTCCACTGATAATCAAGAATATCAAGATATTCATTAGGCCATGCACAGGTTACCCAGTTAGGGTTCTTTGATTCAGGACAATCTCCCGGGCAGCCTGAGAATGTAATTATTGTTTCAACTCCCAATGCAGCTGCAAGCTTCATGCCTGCAACAAAATCATCATGGAATTCCTTTGCCATTTCCTTATTAGGATGAACAGGGTTTCCGTGACAAGCAAGAGCCGAAAGCTTTAAATTATTCTTTTCAAGCAATGCTTTTAGATTTTCAATCTTTTCAGGGTGTGCAAGATAATCTGCGGCATCAACATGAGCTTTGCCAGGATATCCGCCTACACCCATTTCAATACTGTCTACACCAAGGCTTGCAAGATAGCTTATAGCTTCTTCAAGACCCATCTGGCTAAGTACCGGTGACATTACACTTAAATTCATATTTACTCATTCCTCTCTTTTTGTAATATATTTATTATACTTCAAATATACCATTCTGTCAACGTATTTTCAAGACATATTTTGACCTACAATATAACAATTTTGACTTTTATCTGTATTTATTCTCAGGAGCATTCGTAGCATGAGGACAGGTAAGCTCGTCAACTCTGTATGTAGGTGCAGCCCAACGGGTCGCATTTGCAATAATCTTCTGAATAATTTCATTATGATATGTAGGATTACCCTCATGTCCGGGCTGGAAATAGAATATTTTTCCGTTACCTCTTGTAAAAGTACAACCACTTCTGAATACCTCTCCTCCGGAGAACCATCCCATAAAGATTATATCCTCAGGATTTGGTATATCAAAGCACTCGCCATACATTTCTTCAACCTCAAGCTCAAACATTTGCGGTATACCCTGTGCAATCGGATGACTCGGCTTACAGCACCAAATCCTCTCACGATCACCGTCACGCCATTGAAGATTACAGGTTGTACCCATAAGCTTTCTGAATATCTTGGAATGATGTCCTGAATGGAGAACGATCAAGCCCATTCCTTTGTGAACCTCATTATATACACGGTCTACAATTTCATCAGGAACATCGGCATGCTTCATATGTCCCCACCAGAACAGTACATCCGTATCAGCAAGAATCTCCTCTGTCAAACCGCATTCAGGGTCATCAAGAGTAGCCGTTCTTACTGTAATATCTTCATTCGTTTCAAGAAATGACTTTATGTAACCATGAATACCCTCAGGATATAGTGTTCTTACTTTTTCCTCTGTCTTTTCATGAGCATATTCATTCCATACGGTCACCTTAATCATTAAATACTACCTCTTTTCCTGTCTTTGCACTCTCATAGATTGCTTCAAGGATTCTTGTAACCACTATAGCCTGCTCAGGTAAAACAACAGGATCTGTGTCGTTTAAGATTGCATCAATCCACTGTCTTGCTTCTACATCCTGAGGCTGTGCTGTTTCACCGTCATAGAAAGCAACTCCGCCTGCACCAAGCTCAGGCTTAACTGTTGTAAGCTTACCAAAGTCTGTTGAGTTGATTCTCAAACCATCTTCCATATCAGCACCTGCTTTTGTTCCGCAAAGAGTACACTTTGCTTCCTTAACATCAAGTGTATTCAAAGCCCAACTGCTTTCTAGAACGATTGTTGCACCGTTTTCCATCTCGATAAATCCGAATGCTGAATCTTCAACCGTATATTCTTCAGGATTCCAGTCGCCCCATGCGTTACCTGTTTCTGTCTGGTTGCCAAGCTTCTTATATACAGTACCCTTTACTGACTTTGGCTTATAGTTATCCATGCACCAAAGTGTAAGGTCCAATGCGTGTGTTCCAATGTCGATTAACGGACCGCCGCCCTGTTCTTCCTCATTAAGGAATACGCCCCATGTAGGAACAGCTCTTCTTCTGATTGCATGAGCCTTTGCGAAATAAATTTCACCTAAATCTCCTCTTTCACATGACTTCTTCATATACTGGCTGTCGTCACGGAAACGGTTCTGATAACCGATTGTAAGCTTTTTGCCTGTCTTTTTAGATGTTTCAAGCATCATCTTTGCATCTGCATATGTCTTAGCCATAGGCTTTTCACACATTACATGACAGTCATGCTCCATTGCATAAATACTGATAGGTGCGTGTGACTTGTTAGGTGTTAATACGTAAACGACATCAAAATCATTGTTATCAATCATTTCTTTGTAGTCAGTATAAACCTTAGCATTTTCAACACCATATTCCTTTGCAGCTTTCTCTGCCTTCTCCTCAATTATATCACAGAATGCTATAATCTCTACGTCCTCAAGTTTTTTGATTGCAGGAAGATGCTTTCCGTTTGCAATACCTCCGCAGCCTACTACTCCTGCCTTTAATACTTTTCCCATAATTTTTTACTCCTTGTATTATATAATTATAGTTTAAATATCCACTTTTTAATGGATATATGCTATACTGTGTTTAGATACTGTGGATTAGTTCTATCCTCCTACCACTTGATGGTTTCAAAAAGGCTCTAACCACAGTCTCTTTGTACAGTTGTTAATCAGTTAGATACCGCATGACGGTTTATTTAGAACAAGGTTACAATCGCAAAGTGCCCTGTGGATCTAAACAGTATCAAAATTTAATTGAAATGAGGT